>NZ_JBIVZG010000001.1:472765-562833 GCF_044759445.1 Streptomyces sp. NPDC101118
CCCCTCCCCCGCCATCCGGCGCCCACCCCCCGCAACCCCGCCGCCCCCGCTGTGGTGGTGGTTTCAGGGGGGGCCGCCCCCCCCCGGGGGGGGGGGGCGGGCGGGGCCCCGCCCCCCCCCCGCCGTGCCGGAATGTGGACCTCCCGTAGCGTGGCTTGTCCACGCCGTCCAACCACGGACGGGTGATCCTTCCGGACAGGCGGAAAACGATCCGGCTTCCGCCACTACACTGCTCAACACATACGCGTCAGGCCCACAGTGTCGTGCGTCTTCCACGCGGCTACCCCCTCCACCGCATGCGGCCGTCGGGACGGCCGTCCGCACTGGATTTGTGAGGACCCACGTGAGCTCGAAACCTGTCGTACTCATCGCCGAAGAGCTGTCGCCCGCCACGGTCGACGCGCTCGGCCCTGACTTCGAGATCCGCCACGTCAACGGCGCCGACCGCGCGGAGCTGCTGCCCGCGATCGCCGACGTCGACGCGATCCTGGTCCGCTCCGCCACCAAGGTGGACGCCGAGGCCATCGCCGCCGCCGGCAAGCTGAAGGTCGTCGCCCGCGCCGGTGTGGGCCTGGACAACGTCGACGTGTCCGCCGCCACCAAGGCCGGCGTGATGGTCGTGAACGCCCCGACCTCCAACATCGTCACCGCCGCCGAGCTGGCGTGCGGCCTGCTGGTCGCCACCGCGCGCAACATCCCGCAGGCCAACACCGCCCTGAAGAACGGCGAGTGGAAGCGCAGCAAGTACACGGGCGTCGAGCTCAGCGAGAAGACCCTGGGCGTCGTCGGCCTCGGCCGCATCGGCGTCCTGGTGGCCCAGCGGATGTCCGCCTTCGGCATGAAGGTCGTCGCGTACGACCCGTACGTGCAGCCCGCGCGCGCCGCCCAGATGGGCGTCAAGATGCTCTCCCTCGACGAGCTGCTCGAGGTCGCGGACTTCATCACGGTCCACCTGCCCAAGACCCCCGAGACCCTCGGTCTCATCGGTGACGAGGCGCTGCACAAGGTCAAGCCGAGCGTCCGCATCGTCAACGCCGCCCGCGGCGGGATCGTCGACGAGGCCGCGCTGTACTCGGCGCTCAAGGAGGGCCGCGTCGCCGGCGCCGGCCTCGACGTGTACGCCAAGGAGCCCTGCACGGACTCCCCGCTGTTCGAGCTGGACCAGGTCGTCTGCACCCCGCACCTCGGCGCCTCCACGGACGAGGCCCAGGAGAAGGCCGGCATCGCCGTCGCCAAGTCGGTGCGCCTCGCCCTCGCCGGCGAGCTCGTCCCGGACGCGGTGAACGTCCAGGGCGGCGTCATCGCCGAGGACGTCCGTCCGGGCCTGCCGCTCGCCGAGAAGCTCGGCCGCATCTTCACCGCCCTCGCGGGCGAGGTCGCGGTCCGTCTCGACGTCGAGGTCTGCGGCGAGATCACCCAGCACGACGTGAAGGTGCTCGAACTCTCCGCGCTCAAGGGCGTGTTCGAGGACGTGGTCGACGAGACCGTGTCCTACGTCAACGCCCCGCTGTTCGCGCAGGAGCGCGGCGTCGAGGTCCGTCTGACCACCACCTCGGAGTCCCCGGACCACCGGAACGTGGTGATCGTGCGCGGCACCCTCTCCGACGGCCAGGAGGTCTCGGTCGCCGGCACCCTCGCGGGCCCGAAGCACCACCAGAAGGTCGTCGGCGTCGGCGAGTACGACGTGGACCTCTCGCTCGCCGACCACATGGTCGTGCTCCGCTACCAGGACCGCCCGGGTGTCGTCGGCACCGTCGGCCGGATCCTCGGCGAGGCCGGTCTGAACATCGCGGGCATGCAGGTGGCGCGGGCGGAGGAGCACGGCGAGGCGCTCGCGGTGCTCACCGTGGACGACACCGTCCCGCCGGCCGTGCTGGCCGAGATCTCCGAGGAGATCGGTGCCACCTCGGCCCGCTCGGTGAACCTCAGCTGAGCGGCCGTCCGACGTGACACGAGAAGGGCCCGGGTTCTCCCGGGCCCTTCTCGCATGTCCCCTCCGCCCGCGGTCTCCGCTACGGGGGATCAGCGCGCCGCACCGGCCGGTGCGGGCTCACCCGCCGCGGGCAGCGGCGCCGGGGTGCCGCCCGCCCGGCGGAGCAGGGCCGGGGCCAGCACCGCGCCGGCCAGCAGGAGCGCCGTACCGCCGAGGGCGGCGTACTGCATGCCGTGCACGAAGGCTGTGCGGGCGGCCGCCAGCAGGGCCTCGCCGGCCTCTCCGCCGAGCTGCCCGGCGGCGGCCACCGCGCCGCCCAGGGTCTCCCGTGCCGCGGGGGCGGCGCCGTCCAGGTCGGCCCGGTAGACCGCGGTGCCCAGGCTGCCCAGTACGGCCATGCCGAGGGCGCCGCCGAACTCCTGGCCGGTCTCCAGCAGCGAGGCGGCGGACCCTGCCTTCTCGGCGGGGGCGGCGGCCAGCGCCAGGTCGGAGACCAGGGCCATGACGGCGACCATGCCCGAGGCGAGGACCGCGGCGCCGGTCAGCAGGAGCCAGAGGGAGTCGGTGCCGACCAGGCTGACCAGGGCGTAGCCGGCGGCCGCGACGGCGAACCCAGCGGCCACGACGTAGGCGCGGTTCACCTTCTGGCCGAGCGCGGTGGCGGCGGGGGCCGCGGCGCCGACCGCCACCGAGGGCGCCAGGCTCCACAGGGCCGCCTCCAGTGCGCCCATGCCGAGCACCGACTGCAGGTACTGGGTGGTGAAGTAGGCGGAGCCCATCATGGCGAAGGTGGCGAGGCTGTTGAGGGCGACGCCGGCGCCGAAGCCGCGGCCGCGGAACAGCGCCCGGCTGATCATGGCGTCCTCGCGGCGGCGCTGCCGCAGGACGAAGAGGGCGCCGACCGCGAGGCCGGCGGCGATGCAGGCGGCGTAGCCGGGCTGGAAGCCCTCGGCGGCCGTCTCCTTGAGCCCGTAGACGACGGGCAGCACGGCCCCCATGGAGAGCGGGACGCTCACGAGGTCGAAACGGCCGGGCGCGGGGTCCTTGAACTCCGGTACCAGGACCGGGACCAGGACCAGCAGCAGCACCATGGCGGGCACGTTGACGAGGAAGACCGAGCCCCACCAGAAGTGGTTGAGCAGCAGGCCGCCGAGGACCGAGCCGAGGGCGATGCCGCCGGCCATGGCGGCGGACCAGATGCCGATGGCCTTGCTGCGCTGGGCGTCGTTCCGGAACATGCTCCGCACCAGAGCCATGGTCGAGGGCATCAGGGTGGCCCCGCCGATGCCGAGCAGGACGCGGGCGGCGATCAGCATTTCGGTGCTGTGGGCGTACGCGGCGCCCACGGAGGCCACGCCGAAGGCGGCGGCGCCGGCCAGCAGGAGCCTGCGGCGGCCGATGCGGTCGCCGAGGGAGCCCATCGTGATCAGCAGGCCGGCGAGGGCGAAGCCGTAGCTGTCGAAGATCCACAGCTGTTCCGTGGCGGTGGGGGCGAGGTCCCGTGAGATGGCCGGGACGGCGAAGTAGAGGACGGAGACGTCCATGGAGACCAGCAGCAGGGGCAGCAGGAGGACGGTGAACGCGGTCCACTCCTTGCGCCCGGCGAGTTCAGCGGCGGGGTTCGTCATGACCGCCAATGTACAGACGTCATAAACGTTTGTCTAGAACGATTGTTTATGACGCCTGTACGGAAACGGCGCTAGGCTCCTGTCCATGGGACACCGCGAAGATCTGCTCGAAGGCGCGAAGCAGTGCCTGCTGGAAAAGGGGTTCGTCGGCACGACGGCGCGTGACATCGTCAACGCGTCCGGCGCGAACCTGGCCTCGATCGGCTACCACTACGGCTCGAAGGACGCCCTGCTCACGCAGGCGTTCATCGCCCTGATGGAGCAGCTGGGCGAGGGCTTCGACCCGGCGGGGGAGGGCGCGGGCGGCTCGCTGGAGCGGTTCCGGGCCGTCTGGGAGAACTTCCTGCGCCGCGAGGAGGAGAACCGGCCCGTGTGGTCGGCGAGCATGGAGGTCGCACTGCACGGCGAGCGGATGCCGCAGCTGCGCGAGCTGCTCGCCGCCTCGCAGTCGGAGGGCCGCAAGGGGCTGGTCTCGATGTTCACCGGCGTCCCGGAGGACGAGCTGGACGAGGCGGACCTGCGGACGCTCGGCGCCTTCTACCAGGCGCTCCTCAACGGGCTGATGCTGCAGTGGGTGTTCGACCCCGCCTCGGCCGCCACGGCGGAGGACCTCACGGAGGGCCTGCGCCGGGCGGCCGAAGGGGCGCTGGGCAAGGGCTGACGCGCCGGGCTCCGCTGCCGGCCGGTGCCCGCCGTCAGACGGCCGCCGCGCGGGCCTGGTGGACGCGGAGCTGCAGGGTGGCCAGGTCCAGCAGCGGCGTGGCCACGCCGAACGCCCGGGCGCGGGCGGTGAGGTCGCCGAAGATGTGCTCGACCTCGGTGGGCGCGCCCGCCAGCACGTCCCGGTAGAGCGAGGGCGTCAGCGGCGAACCGGGCTGCGTGGCCACGGCCGTGGTCGCCTCGCGTTCGGCCGCCGGGAGCGGGTGGCCCGCGGCCGCCGCCACCGCGGCGGTCTCCGCGACCACCGCGCGGGCCAGCTCCGCGCCGCCGGGGGCCGCCACCGCCTCGCCCACGCTGCCGCGCACCAGGCAGGTCAGGGCGCCCATGGTGCTGATGAAGGCCCACTTGTGCCACATCGCGGCCACGATGTCGGGCGTCGCCGGACTGTCGACGCCCGCCCCGGCCAGTGCCGTGCGGATCTCCTCGACCCGCGCCGATTCGCGGCCGTCCCGCTCGCCGAGGGCGAGGTGGGCGAGCGGGGCCATCCGTACGATCTCGCCCTCGGGGCCGAGAGTGGTGACCACCTTGGCGACGCCGCCCAGCACCGGCTCCGGGCCGAACGCCCGCTCCAGTACGTCCAGATGGGCCATCCCGTTGAGCATCGGGACGATCGCCGTGCCCGGTCCGACCGCGGGGCCGAGTGCGGCCACCGCCTCCTCCAGCGCCGTCGACTTCACGGAGAGCAGCACGAGGTCGTACGGGCCGTCGAGCCGATCGGCCGTCACCAGGCGCGGTGCGGGCAGGAGTTCCTCGGTCACCCCGGTCACGCGCAGCCCGCGCTCGCGCAGTACGGCGGCCCGGCGCGGCCGGACCAGGAAGGTGACGTCGCGCCCGGACCGGGCCAGGCGGGCGCCGAAGAATCCGCCGGTGGATCCGGCGCCGACAACGAGGATGCGCATGCGGGTCAGCCTTTCGTCGTGGGGTGCAGCCGCCTCCCCGGAGGGCGGCGAGCGGTGTGCGTCAAAGGGGGCCGGGCGGCCGCCGGGGGAGCGGCGCGCGGGCTTCCGCGGGTGGCGCGGGGGTCGTCGGGGGTACGGATTCCGCGGGGTGTGCCGGGGTCCGTCAGGGGCGCAGGGGGGTCAGCAGGCGGTGCGGTGCGCGCAGGGCTGCGGTCACCGGGTCGTCCCCGCCCGCTCCGGGGGGCGCGAGCCCCGGGCCGGGGGTGACCAGCAGGTCCGCCGGCGCCACCGGCTCCCCGCAGCCCCCGCACCGGCCGTCGGCCGCCACCGGGGCGTCGTCGGCCGCGTGCCGGAACACCCGGCGGGGGCCGCCCGGCGCGCCGTAGTGCTCCTCGCCCCAGGCGGTGAGTGCCCGGACCGCCGGCCAGAGCGAGACGCCCTTCGGGGTGAGGACGTAGACCTCCCGCCGTCCGGTGCCGGCCGCGGTCCGGGTCAGTACCCCCGCCCCGGTCAGGGTGGCGAGCCGGTCGGTGAGCACGGCGCGCGGGATGCCCAGGTGGGCGGCGAACTCGCCGAACCTGCGCACCCCGAAGAAGGCGTCGCGGACGACCAGCAGCGTCCACCGCTCGCCGATGACCTCCATCGAGCGGGCGAGGGAGCAGGTCTGGCCGCTGTAGTCGCGCGGAAGCGTCATGGGCACGACCCTAACGCAGTCGGTTCGGTGACCGAACTGTTTTCGGGCGGCCGGTGCCTCCGTCCTTCGCGGGAACCGGCTGTCCCCGGGGCGCGTCACAGCGGCGACCCGGACCGGCCGGTCCGGGCGCGGTGGAGGGGGAGACCATGCGGCGGTTGGTGTGGTTCGGCGCGGTGGTGGCACTGCTCGCGGGCTGTTCGGCCCTGGGCGGGAGCGTGGAGGACAAGCCGGGACCGGTCCCCGACCCGGCCGACCGGTCGAAGGCGGTCGCCGAGGCCTGGGACGGCTCGCCCGCGGCCCGCGCCTGGCGGGAGGGCTTCTACCCGCTGGAGCCGCTGACCCGGCTGCCCGAGGACGCCTTCCACAGCGGGGCCGACAAGGAGGCCTGGCT
Organism: Streptomyces sp. NPDC101118; assembly: GCF_044759445.1. NCBI lineage: Bacteria > Bacillati > Actinomycetota > Actinomycetes > Kitasatosporales > Streptomycetaceae > Streptomyces > Streptomyces sp. NPDC101118. The sequence continues at coordinate 479,031 of NZ_JBIVZG010000001.1, forward strand.
CCTGCACCGGCTGGTCTGGCGGTCGAACACCATCGCGGACATCCCGTCCACCGCGCCGGTGAAATGGGCGGACGGCAAGAGCCTCGACCTGAGGCTGCTCGACCCGCGGCAGGCGCTCCCGATGGACCCGGCGGCCGAGAGCGGCGGAGAGGGCCCGCCGCCACTGAAGATCACGGCCTGGCGGTACGGCTCGCTGGACATGCTCACCAGCCGTGGGCGCGCCGTCGTCCCCGCCTGGCTGTACACGATCGAGGGGTACGCCACCCCGCTCGCCCGGGTCGCGGTCGCCGAGTCGGCGCCGCCGAAGAACCCGATCGGCCCGCGGGAGGAGATCGCCCCCGACCTGTCGCTGGAGTCCGTCTCCGCCGACGGCACCGTCCTCACGCTCAAGGCGGGGCACGGCGCCTGCGACGCCGGCGCGAAGGTCGACGTGCTGGAGTCCGCGGAGACGGTGGTGCTGGCGGGCTCCGTGAAGCCGGGACCGGACCCGGACGGGGCGTGCACCGCGCAGCTGCTGCTGCAGACGGTCACCGTACGCCTGGCCCGCCCGCTGGCCGCCCGGGTGCCGGTCGACGCGCTCACCGGGGGACCGGTGATGTTCCAGGGGCGGATGCGCGAGACCGGCGACTGAGACGCGGGCGAGCCCCGGCGGACCGGGACGGCGGCCGTCGCGAGGCGGGGACCGGCCGGAGCCGCGGTGCCGACGGGACGTCAGGGCCGAAGCCGGGCCGCCTTCAGTGCCATGTGCAGCAGCAGCCGGTCCTCGCCCTCGTCCAGGTCGAGCCCGGTGAGCTGCTCCACGCGCGAGAGCCGGTAGTACAGGGTCTGCCGGTGGATGCCCAGGGCGGCCGCCGCGCGCCCGGCCTGGCCCGCGCAGTCGAGGAACACCTCGGCCGTACGGGCGAGTTCGGGGTTGGCCGGGCCGAGCAGCGCCCGGGTGGCCGGGTCGTCGGCGCGCTCCGCGGGCAGCGCCGCGAGCATCCGGTACGGGCCGATCGCCGACCACTCCGCCACCGGCCCCAGCCGCGGCTGCGCCACCGCCGCCCGCGCCGCCGCCGAGGCCTGCCGCCAGGCGCCGGCCAGTTCGCCGAGGCCCCGTACCGGGGCGGACACACCCGCGGCCCGGGCATCCGTACCGGCTCCGGCCCCCCGGCCGTCGCCGCCCGCCCTGCCGGGCCCGGCCCCCTTCGCACCGCCGGCCCCCTTCCCGCCCCCGGCACCCGTACCGCCGCCCGGGCCCACAACGCCCGCCGCCCGGCCGCCCGGTGCCGCACCGGCCGCCGGACCCGTACCGCCCGCACCCCCCGGCAGCAGCCGGCCGGCCGCGGTCACCGCGGGCCCCAGCGCCTCCGGCGTCCGCAGCCTGACCAGCAGCGCCAGTGCCCGGTCGGCCGCACCGCCCCCGGCCGGAAGTCCGCCGTCCACCGGCCGCGTCCCGTCCGCCGCCGGCCCGCCCCCGGCGGAGTCCGGCGCCCCGGAACCCGGCGCCGCGCACACCGCGGCCACCCCCGGCACCGACTGCGGCACCTCGCCCGGCCAGGGGGCCACGCACACCACCACGTGCAGCCCGTCCGCCCCGGGCCCGAGGGCCGCCCGCAGCGCGGCCACCGCCATGTCCCGCTGCCAGCCACGGCCGGCCGTCAGCACCGCCCGGAACTCCCGCGACAGGTCCGCGCCCGCCTTCGCCTCGTCGGCCAGCAGCACGCCGATCCGCTCGCACACCTCCATCGCCGCGGCCAGCTGCTCCGGGTCCGGCCCCGGCTCGGCGTCCAGCAGCCACACGTACCCGTGCACGATCCCGCGGTGCCGCACCGGCAGGCAGATCCGCCCGCGGAACACCCCCGCGTCGGGGGCGGCGGGGATCCGCACCGGGCCGGTCGCCCGGGTGATGCCGAACCCCTCGAACCAGCTGCGCACCGCCGCCGTGGACTGGCGGGTCAGGATCGACCGGGTACGGACCGGGTCCATCGCCAGGTCGTCGTCGCTGTCGTGCGCGCCGAAGGCGATCAGCCGGAAGTCCCGGTTCTCCAGGGTCGCCGGGGCGCCGAGCAGCGCCGAGATCTCGTCCACCAGATCCTGGTAATCGCCCTTCACGCGAGCCATTCTCCCACCCGGACCGGCCTGCTTCAGACATCTGTATGAGATCGCGGCCACGGATGCGTGACAGCTGTCGATGGCCGAGGATCGAGACGGTCCTTAGGTTTCACGGTGGTTTTACTTGCGTTCCTTTTACGGCTACTGCCCCGGCGGGCGGTGACCTGTCTTTCTGCCACCCGTTGGAGGTGCCCCCGTGCTGGGTCCCGTGATCCTCGCCGCTTCCCGCAGCGACAAGATGCGCAAAATCGTCTCTGCTGCTCCGGTGACCAAGCCCGTGGTGAACCGGTTCATCCCCGGGGAGACCGTCGACCAGGTCATCCCGATCGTCGTGGACCTCACGCAGAAGGGCCTGGAGGTCACCCTCGACGTCGTCGGCGAGGACATCACCACCGTCGAGCAGTCGTACGCCGCCCGTGACGCGTACCTGGAGCTCATCGAGCACCTCAAGGAGCTGGAGCTCGGCGAGACCGCGGAGATGTCGGTCAAGCTCTCCATGTTCGGCCAGGCGCTGGAAGGCGGCCACGAGCTCGCCCTGGCCAACGTCCGCCCGGTCGTCGAGGCGGCCGCCGCGATCGGCACCACCGTCACGCTGGACGCCGAGGACCACACCACCCTCGACTCGATGTTCGCCATCCACGAGGAACTGCGGAAGGACTTCCCGCAGACCGGCTGCGTGATCCAGGCCTACCTGTTCCGCACCGAGGCCGACGCCCGCCGCCTGGCCGCCGCCGGCAGCCGCGTCCGCATCGTGAAGGGCGCCTACAAGGAGCCCGCCTCCGTCGCGTACCAGGACAAGGCCGAGATCGACAAGGCGTACGTCCGCATCCTCAGGATCCTCATGGAGGGCGAGGGCTACCCGATGATCGGGTCCCACGACCCGCGGCTCATCGCCATCACCCAGGAGCTCGCGCGCCAGGCCGGGCGCAAGCTGGACGAGTACGAGTTCCAGATGCTCTACGGCATCCGCAGCGAGGAGCACCACCGGCTGGCCGCCGAGGGGCACCGGATGCGCGTCTACACGGCGTACGGCACCGACTGGTACGGCTACTTCATGCGCCGCCTGGCCGAGAAGCCGGCCAACCTCCTCTTCTTCGTCCGCTCGATGATCACCAAGAACTAGGTCAAGGAGTTACCAGTCCCATGGACGCAGTGACCCAGGTCCCCGCGCCGGTCAACGAGCCGGTCAACAGCTACGCCCCCGGCAGCCCGGAGCGTGCCCGTCTCGAGGCCAAGCTCAAGGAGCTGTCCGAGAACCCCATCGACCTCCCGATGACCATCAACGGCGAGAAGCGCATGGGCGGCGGCGACCGCTTCGACGTCGTGCAGCCCCACGACCACAAGTCGGTCATCGGCACCTACGCCAACGCCACCCAGCAGGACGCCCAGGAGGCGATCGACGCCGCCCTGGCCGCCGCCCCGGCCTGGCGCGCCATGTCCTTCGACGACCGCGCCGCGATCATCCTGCGCGCCGCCGAGCTGCTGTCCGGCCCGTGGCGCGAGACGCTGGCCGCCTCCACCATGCTGGGCCAGTCGAAGACCGCGCAGCAGGCCGAGATCGACACCCCCTGCGAGCTCGTCGACTTCTGGCGCTTCAACGTCCACTTCGCCCGCCAGATCCTGGCCGAGCAGCCGGTCGCGAACTCCGCCGGCGTGTGGAACCGCAGCGACCACCGCCCGCTGGAGGGCTTCGTCTACGCGATCACGCCGTTCAACTTCACGGCCATCGCGGGCAACCTGCCCACCGCCCCCGCCCTCATGGGCAACGTGGTCGTGTGGAAGCCGTCCCCGACGCAGACCCACGCCGCCGTGCTGCTGATGCAGCTCCTGGAGGAGGCGGGCCTGCCCAAGGGCGTCATCAACCTGGTCACGGGCGACGGCATCGCCGTCTCCGAGGTCGCGCTGAACCACCCCGAGCTGGCCGGCATCCACTTCACCGGTTCGACCAAGACCTTCCAGTACCTGTGGAAGACGGTCGGCAACAACATCGAGAAGTACAAGTCCTACCCGCGCCTGGTCGGCGAGACCGGCGGCAAGGACTTCGTCGTCGCGCACCCGTCCGCGGACCGCGCGATCCTGAAGACCGCCCTGACCCGCGGCTCCTTCGAGTTCCAGGGCCAGAAGTGCTCGGCCTCCTCCCGCGCCTACGTCCCGGCCTCCATCTGGAACGACGGCTTCAAGGAGCAGTTCGCGGCCGAGGTCGACGGCATCACCATGGGTGACGTCCGCGACCTGTCGAACTTCATCGGCGCCGTCATCGACGAGCGTTCCTTCGCGAAGAACAAGGCCGCGATCGACCGCGCCAAGGCCGACCCGACCTGCACCGTCGTCGCCGGCGGCACGTACGACGACTCCGAGGGCTACTTCGTCCGCCCGACGGTCATCGAGTGCACCGACCCGGAGAACGAGGTCTTCACGACCGAGTACTTCGGCCCGATCCTCGCGGTCCACGTGTACGAGGACGACAAGTACGACGAGATGCTGGCCCAGATGGAGTCCGTCTCGGCCTACGCCCTGACCGGCTCGATCATCGCCGCCGACCGCTACGCCGCGGCCGACGCGATGGAGAAGCTCCGCTTCGCCGCGGGCAACTTCTACATCAACGACAAGTCGACCGGTGCCGTGGTCGGCCAGCAGCCCTTCGGCGGCGGCCGCGCCTCCGGCACCAACGACAAGGCCGGTGCCGCGTCCAACCTGCTCCGCTGGACCTCCACGCGCTCCATCAAGGAGACGCTGGTCCCGCCGACCGAGTACGGCTACCCGCACATGGGCTGACCCCCACGGGTCACCCCCAGGGGCTGACGCCCCCAGAACCCCGCCCCCGTTCCGGTACCCCCAAGTCCGGAGCGGGGGCGGTTTCCATTGCGGCGCAGGCCCGGTCAGGACACCGGCCGGTAGTCCTTCCAGACCGCGGTCGTGCCGATCTGCTTCCGGTTGCCGAAACCGCCGGTGCCGTTGCCCGGGTTCAGCCAGGCGCGGCCGGACGTGTCGCGCGAGACGAGGTCGGCCCTGCCGTCGCCGCTGAGGTCGCCCGCGCCGACGACGTCGGTGTACGAGCCGCCCCAGTCCTTGAAGACGAGGGCGCGCTTCCCGAACGTGCCGGTGCCGTTCCCGTTCCCCGTGCCGTCGTACCGCCACAGCTCGCCCGACCCGTCCCGGGCGAGGAGGTCGGCCTTGCCGTCGCCGTTGAGGTCCCCCGAGCCGACGAGCTTCCCGTACGCGTTCCAGCCCCCGCCGACCAGGACGCGGGAGCCGAAGCCGCCCCTGCCGTTGTTCGGGTACAGGTACAGGTAGCCGCTCGCCGAGGACCGGGCCAGCAGGTCGGGCCGGCCGTCGCCGGTCAGGTCGCCGGGCGCCACCAGGCTGTCGTACGCCTTCCAGTCGGAGGAGATCCGCTTGTACGCGGAGCCCTCCGAGGGCAGCCCGCCGCAGACCGGCGTGTACATCCGCACCTCGCCGGTGCCGAGGCGGACGAGCAGGTCGTTGCACCGGTCCCCGTCGAGGTCCCCGAAGGGCAGCACCTTCACGGCCTGGTTCCAGGTCGCGTGGTGGGCCTGGGCGAGCCCGGCCGGGCCGCCGGTGAAGACGCGGAGGGTGTCCGCGCGGGAGACGCCGATCAGGTCGGGCCGGCCGTCGTCGCTCAGGTCCCGCCACTTGGGCAGCGCCCGGGCCGTGGTGGTCGCCCCGTAGGTCGTGTACCTGTACGGCTCGTCGGAGAACGTCGGCCGGGACCAGAGCGCCACCGGCCTGCCCGTTCCGTCGGTGGCCAGCTCCGTGCCGGGCCGGTACCGGTCGATCCCCGTACCGAGGACCGTCGGCGCCGACCAGGAGCCGCCCGCGTACACCGAGGCCTTGAGGTCGGTCAGGCCCTGGGCGTTGTTCTGGGCCCAGGTGACCGCGACCGCGCCGCCCGGGGTGGCGGTGGCGCGCAGCGTCCCGCCCACCGCGTACCGCGAGGGGAAGGGCTGGGGGGTGCTCCACTTGCCCGTCGCCGCGGAGCGCACCGCGTAGCCGGGGGTTCCGGTGGCGCCGTAGGTGCTGCTCCCGGGCGGCGCGCTGGTCGCCATCAGGTCGCCGTTGGGAAGCGCCAGCAGCTGGGGCCGGGCACGCCAGTTCGTACCGACCCACGCCACGGCCTCCGCCGGCTGCCAGGCCGTGGCCCCGGCCGCCCGGCGGGCGTAGGTGCCCGAGGTGAGCCAGTGGAAGCCGCCGCCGGGACGGGCGGCGAGCACCACGCCATCGGGCCGCTCCCCGAGCTGGGGCAGGTCGGCGGGCGTGGACCAGGCCGAGGCGCCGGCGGCGCGCTCGACCACCTTGTAGTGCCACTTCCAGGCGGTCGGGTCGTCTTCGACGCCGTCCCCCTGGTACTTGCTGTTGCCGCCCCAGATCACCATCGCCGCGCCGGTGGCGTCGACCGCCAGCCGGAGGTCCCGCAGCCGGTACTCGTAGGTGTTGTCAGGGCGCTCGACGGGCTCGGGCAGCGCGTCGAGCACGGCCGGCTTGGTCCAGGCGGCGCCGCCCGCGGACCGCTCGGTCACCACGAGCTGCCGCTTGTCGTCCTGCCAGGCGGCGGCGAGCCGTCCCTTGGCGTCGCCCGCGAAGACGATGTCGGTGGCGGCCGGCACGGAGGCGATGGTCTCCGGGATGCCGAAGCCGGAGCCCCCGGAGGCCAGGCGGCCGGTCCTGATCAGCGTGTTCGGGCTCTGCTCGTCCTGCTCGGTCCAGTGCAGCAGGACGGACCCGTCGGGCAGGGCGGTGAGCCCGGCGCCGCCGCGGACCGGCTTCGGCGCCGACCAGTGGGTGGAACCCACCGGGCGCAGCGAGACGACGGTGCTCAGCCCCTCGGGGGTCTTCAGCTCCAGCAGGGCCGCGAGCGTGCCGTCCCCCGCGGCCTCCAGGTCCAGCACCCGGGTGTCGGCGGCCACCGCACCCTGCCCGGCCCAGGGGCCGGGGTGCACCTGCGTGCCGGCGGCAGCCGCCGGCGGGGTGGTGGCCGCGGGTGCGGCGAGCGCGCTCGGTGCGGCGAGCGCGAGGGAGAGTACGGGCGTCAGCGCGAGGCCGAGGTGCGTACGGGCGTGCCGGACCGGCAGAGTCATGGTGGGAGCCCCCCCAGGCGTGGAACCATGCGTGGTGATGATCTGAGCGCCCGATCCTAGCCGCCGCTCAGACCTCGGTCATGACCTGGTCCAGGGACTTCCGCACCAGGTCGGGGACCTGGCAGTCGTCCGCCGGGTAGCCGACCGGGATCACCGCGAAGGCCTTCTCGTTCTCCGGCCGGTTCAGGACGTGACCCAGGAACCGCATCGGACTCGGGGTGTGGATCAGCGCTGCGAGGCCCGAGAGGTGGAGGGCGCTCAGCAGCATGCCGACCGCGATGCCCACGGACTCGTCCACGTAGTAGTGCTTGCGCTTGGTGCCGTCCGGTCCGAGCCAGTACCGCTGCTGGAACACCACGATCAGCGCCGGCGCGTCCGTGAGGTGGGTCTTGACGGCGTCCGTGCCCAGCGGGCGCAGCGCGGCCAGCCACTCGTCCCCGAGCCGGCCGTCGTACGAGATCTGCTCCTCCTGCTCCGCGGCGGCCCGGATCTGCCGGCGCACCTCCGGGTCCTTGACCAGCACGAAGGTCCACGGCTGCTGGTGCGCCCCGGAGGGCGCGGTCGCCGCGCACGCGATGGCGTCGCGGACCACCTCGTCGGGGACCGGGTCGGTGGAGAACCGCCGGACCGTGCGCCGCTCGTTCATGCGCGCCCGCAGGCGCGCTGCCTCGGCGACCGACTCCGCCCGCGGCATCCGCTCGGGCCGGTAGGGGACGGGGTGGTAGGGCTGCCCGTGCGTGGGCGTCCACGGCTGCGTAGTAGGCGACATGACCTTGAGTCTCGGGTCCCGGACCTCGGGAACGCGCGCCCCTTTCCGGCCTTTCCCGGCGGCCCGCCCGCGCTGGTAGCGTCCGGATGTGGACATCGTCACCGCGCACACCTCACAGCTGCCGGACGCCGAACTGGCCGCGGTCCGCGAGCTGTTGACCGACGCCTTCGAGGGCGACTTCTCCGACGAGGACTTCGAGCACGGGCTGGGCGGCATGCACGTGCTGGTCCGGGCGGGCGGCGCGCTGGTGGGCCACGGCAGCGTGGTGCAGCGCCGGGTCGTCCACAGGGGGAGGGCGCTGCGCACCGGGTACGTGGAGGCCGTAGCGGTACGGGCGGACCTGCGGCGGCGGGGGATCGGCGGCCGCGTGATGGCCGGGCTGGAGGCGGTGATCGGGCGGGCGTACGTGCTGGGCGCGCTGTCCGCCTCCGAGGAGGGCGCCGGACTGTACGCGGGACGCGGCTGGCGGGCGTGGCCCGGGCGGATCGGGGCGCTGGGCCCCGGGGGGCCCGTACGGCTGCCGGAAGAGGAGGGGTCCACGTACCTGTGGACGCCGCCCGGCGGGGCCGTGCCCGACCCCGCCTCGGAGCTGTGGTTCGACTGGCGCGACGGCGACGTGCTGTGAGCGGGCAGCCGGTCTAGGCTCGGCCCGTGGGGCAACCTGAGCAGCACGTCGAGGGCGTAGGCCCCTTCGCCACCCGGGTCAGCTGGCCGCTGCCCGAGGGCGGCACGGCGGTCTGGGAGTCACGGCCGGCCCGGCGGCGAGGGGCGATGGCCATCCGTGCCGCGGATGGCGTCCTGCAGGCCCGCGCCGACGAGGTCGCGATCGGCCGTCTGCGCAGGCTCAACGCGTTGGCCGCGACCGCCTTCGTCATCGGCGGGGCCCTGTTCGCGGCCGGTGCCGGCGTCGCCCTGTTCGGCTCGGGCGACGCCTTGGAGAGCGTCTCGATCTACTTCGCGGGCGGCCTGTTCTTCAACACCGGCGGCTACGCCTCGCTGCTGCAGGTGGTCAACGCCCCCCGCCACCGGGTCGGCGACCGGGGACTGGTCACCGGCCGCTGGCGGTGGTGGAGCTTCGAACCGATGCGGCTCGACTGGCTGAGTGCCTTCCTCCTCTTCGCCGGCACGCTCGTGTTCGGCGTGAACCTGATCGACTCGTTCCTGCACGGGCTGAGCGTGCAGCAGGTCAACCGGCTGGTCTGGGTGCCCGACGTGGTGGGCTGCGTGCTGTTCCTCGTTTCGGGGCACCTGGCCCTGATGGAGGTCTGCCACGGCCGGATCCGGGTCCTGGCGCGCGACCTGGGCTGGTGGATCGTCGCGGTGAACCAGCTCGGTTCCGTGCTCTTCATGGTCTCGGCCCTGGCAGCGTTCACCCATCCGGCCACCGGCAGCATGGTGAACGTCAACCTCTCCAACTGGGGCACCTTCACCGGCGCACTGTGCTTCTCCGTCGCCGGGGTCCTGCAGTTCTTCGAACGCCCGTGAGCCCCGCCGGCAGGAGAACACGGCTCAGCCGCTGACGCTCGGCGCTCCCGTCTCGATGTGCCCGGTGTAGCGGCGGGACCAGCTGCCGTCGGAGCCGGCCAGCACGGTGAAGTCGTACCAGCCGCCCGTGTAGGCGACGGCGTTGAAGTAGTCCTCGGTCGAGCCGCCGGCCGGCACCGTGTAGGTCCAGGGTCCGTCGGAGCGGTAGTTGTCGGAACGGATGGTGAAGGACGCGGCGGCCGACGAGCGGTTCGTGATCTTGAAGTAGACGGCGAGCTTGCCGGTGCCGGGCTCGACCGCGTAGCGCGCCGCCACCTCGTAGTCCTTGCCCGCCTTGTTGGTGTCCCCGATGAAGCGGCGCAGGAAGCGGTTCGGGCCCGTCATCGAGATGTCGTACTTGCCGGAGCCGCTGCCCAGGCCGATCTGGAACCAGTCGGTGGCCGTGCCGCCCGGGTCGACCGTGTACTGCCAGGCCGTGGTGTCGCGGTACTGGTGCGGGTGGATCGAGAAGTGCGCGGCGCTCGTGGCCTGCGGGCCCTGGTTCGTCATCGAGAACCATGCGGTGATCTTGCCCATGGTGCCGAACTCGAAGCGGTCCAGGTTGCCGTTGACCTGGTACGGGAGGGCGCGGGCGGGACGGGTGCCGGGCTCGGGCGACGGCAGGGCGTTGCCCTGTGGCGCCGGGTTGGGCAGCGGGCCGCAGGTGCCCATGCCGATGATCTTGTCGGTGGCCGGGAGGCCGGCCGGGACGCCGTACACCGGGCGGGTGAAGTCGAAGACGCCGGTCAGGTCGCCGGTGACCTTGCGGCGCCAGGCGCTGATGTTCGGACAGGTGGCGGGCGTGCCGAGGGCCGTCGTCCAGGTCTCCAGGAAGCGCAGGACGGACGTGTGGTCGAAGACCGCCGAGCTGACCCAGCCGCCGCGGGTCCAGGGCGACATCACCAGCATCGGGACGCGGAAACCGAGGCCGATCGGGACGCCGTCGACGTACTCGCCTGGGGTGCCGGGCGGGGCGACGGGCGGCGGTACGTGGTCGAAGAAGCCGTCGTTCTCGTCGTAGTTCAGGAAGAGCACCGTGGAGTCGAAGACCTCCGGGTTCGCGGCGAGCGCGCGGTAGACCAGGTCCACGAAGTGCGCGCCGTCGGCGGGCGGGGCGTACGGGTGCTCGCTGAAGGCCTGGTTGGACACCACCCAGGAGACCTGCGGGAGGGTGCCGGCGACCGCGTCGGCCCGGATGGCCGCGGCGATGTCGTCGGGCGTGGAGCCGGTCACCCGGGGGACGGAGGCCATGCCCTTGTCCCACAGCGGGTTGCCGGGCCGGGCGTCGGTGAACTTCTTGAAGTAGGCCAGGCCGTTGTCGCCGTAGTTGTCCTGGGCGTTCTGGTACACCTTCCAGCTCACCCCGGCGCGCTCCAGCGCCTCGGCGTACGTCTCCCAGGTCAGCCCGGACTCCTCGCCGCCGTCCTTGCTCGCGGCGTCGATCCTGCCGCTCCAGAGGAAGGTGCGGTTGGGTCCGGTGGCGCTGAGCGCGGAGCAGAAGTACGCGTCGCAGATGGTGTAGTGGTCGGCGAGCGCGTAGTGGAAGGGGATGTCGCCCCGGTCCAGGTAGCCGAGGGTCCGTGTGCTGCCCACGCCGGTCACCCAGTTGTCGAGCCGGCCCTTGTTCCACGCGGCGTGCTGCGAGGTCCAGCTGTGCGGCAGGTCGCCGTTGCACTGGGCGAGCGTCTCGCCGTCCGCGCCGCCGGTGTCGGGGGTGGCGCTGAGCTTCCACGGGTACTGGCGGCCTCCCCAGTTGGGCTGGTTGAACATGCCCCAGCCGCCCGGGAGGTTGACCGCGGCCCGGTCGCCGAAGCCGCGTACGCCCTTCAGCCGGCCGAAGTAGTGGTCGAAGCTGCGGTTCTCCTGCATCAGGACGACGACGTGCCTGACGTCCTTGATCGTGCCGGTCGCGGCCTGCGCGGCCGCCGAGGCGGAACCCGCGGCCGCGGGCACCGCCGCCCCGGCCACGAGCCCGGCCCCGATCCCGACGAATCCCCTGCGGCTGATGGGAGTCATGCCCCGCCCTTCGCGTCACACGTGCCCCAGCGGCACGACGAGGCAAGGGTGAGGGCGCGGACGTTAAAGGTCTAGATCCGTGCAGTAATGCGTCGGTTAACTTCGGGTGGCGGATGCCGGGGGGGCTGCCAGAGGCATTGAACTGTCAGGGTTTTCCCGCTCCGTACCGCTCCCGAGCAATTGGTGTGACTGAGAACCAATATGCCTGCCGAAATCCGCGTGTCCCCATGGCCCGGCCGGTCTAAGCTCGCCGGATGACCTTGGAATGGGAACAGGTAATCGTTCACTCGGAAGACCCGGCGGCCCTGGGCCAGTGGTGGGCCGACGCCCTCGGCTGGGTCGTCGTGTACTCCTCGGACGACGAGTTCGAGATCCGCCCGGCACCGGACCGGATGCCGGGGCTGGACTTCGTCCGTCTCGCCGAGAGCAAGAAGGCCAAGAGCCGGCTGCACCTCGACTTCCGGCCCGACGACCAGGAGGCCGAGGTGGCCCGGCTGGTGGCGCACGGCGCGCGGCGCGTCGACATCGGCCAGGGGGAGCAGTCCTGGGTCGTCCTGGCGGACCCCGAGGGCAACGAGTTCTGCATCCTCGGGCAGCGGCGCCCGTAACGCCCGACCACGACGGAGACGTCACCGGACCGGCCCCCTCGGCGGCCGGTCCGGAGCGTGGGATACGTCACCGTGCCGGAATCGGGTGCCGATCCGGCCTCAGGTGCCCTGACCAGGCATTTTGATCCCAGAGCAGGGCTGTGGCGGAGGCGCCGGAGGCGCCCTTCCGGGCGGTTCGCCGTCTCAGATAGTAGGAAGTCCGAGTAATTGCGGAGACATACAGCCCGACCTGTCCTAGCTTTGTAGAAGCCGAACGTCTCGCTGATCCAGCGAATGGCGGCCGTGAGCGCGCGCCCCGCGCAGGCAACCCCTGCGGCGCACTGCTCCCCGCCCCTTCCGGCGCCTTGAAGGAACCCCTCATCCGCGGCCCGTGTCGCGCCGTGATCTCAAGGAGTCGATCACCATGCACACCACCACCCCCGCCCGTCGCGTCCGCCGCTCCTCCACCGGCGAGGCCGACCGCAAGAACGCCGCCGCCGCCCTGCAGCGCGCCCTCGACCGCCGCGACAACGGCGGGTCCACCGGCCACTGAGCACGAGCCCGTCCCCCTGACACGCCGCTCGTCCACCATGTGGACGTGACGTGTCAGGGGCTGGGACAGGGAGTACGGTGCCGACATGGCGCACAGCATCAATCTCGCAGTGATCCCCGGCGACGGAATCGGCCAGGAGGTCGTGGCGCAGGGCCTGAAGGTCCTCACCGCCGTCCTCCCCCAGGACGTCAAGCTGGAGACCAAGCAGTACGACCTCGGCGCCCAGCGCTGGCACCGCACCGGTGAGACCCTCCCGGACGCGGAGCTGGAGGCGCTCAAGCACCACGACGCGATCCTGCTCGGCGCCATCGGCGACCCCTCGGTCCCCTCCGGCGTCTTGGAGCGCGGGCTGCTGCTCAAGCTCCGCTTCGCCTTCGACCACTTCATCAACCTGCGGCCGTCGAAGCTGTTCCCGAACACCGCCACCCCGCTGGCGGGCCGCCCGGACATCGACTTCGTCGTCGTCCGCGAGGGCACCGAAGGCCCGTACACCGGCAACGGCGGCTCGCTGCGCACCGGTACGCCCGCCGAGGTGGCCACCGAGGTCAGCGTCAACACGGCGTACGGCGTGGAGCGCGTGGTGCGCGACGCGTACGAGCGGGCCAACTCCCGCCCCCGCAAGAAGCTCACGCTCGTGCACAAGAACAACGTCCTCGTGTACGCGGGCCACATGTGGAAGAACATCTTCGACAAGGTCGGCCAGGAGTACCCCGAGGTCACCACCGACTACCTGCACGTCGACGCCGCGACGATCTTCTTCGTCACGCAGCCCGAGCGCTTCGACGTCATCGTCACGGACAACCTCTTCGGCGACATCCTCACCGACCTGGCCGCCGCCGTCACCGGTGGCATCGGCCTGGCCGCCTCCGGGAACATCAACCCGACCGGCGCCTTCCCGTCCATGTTCGAGCCCGTCCACGGCTCGGCCCCGGACATCGCGGGCACCGGCAAGGCCGACCCGACCGCGACGATCCTCTCCGTCGCCCTCCTGCTGCGCCACCTCGGCTACGAGGCCGAGGCCGTCCGCATCGAGGACGCCGTCTCCGCGGACCTCGCGGAGCGCGACGGGACCTTCCGGTCCACGGACCGCATCGGCGACGCGCTCGCCGCGCGAGTAGCCGGCTGACCCGGCGCCCGCACACCAAGCGAACGGCCGCCGGGTCGCTCCTTTCGGAGCCCCCGGCGGCTTCTCTTGCACGGTCCGGGGGTGCCACCATCTCCCCTGGGCCGCTTTCACCCGTTTCTCCGAAGCCCGCCCCCGCGCGATAATCGAACGTGGGGCCGCGCCATGCGGGGAAGCTCGGACGTCCTAGCACGGCGTGAGCGCGGTCCGTCACACACAACCGGTGAAGGACTAGCACTCATGACGACGCCCACGATCGAGCTCAAGCCCTCCTCGAACCCGCTGTCCGCCGCGGAGCGCGAGGCGATCCTGGCCAGCCCCGGATTCGGCCGCCACTTCACCGACCACATGGTGACGATCAAGTGGACCGAGGGGCGCGGCTGGCACGACGCGGAACTCGTTCCGTACGCCCCGCTGTCCATCGACCCGGCGAACATGACCCTGCACTACGCGCAGACGATCTTCGAGGGTCTCAAGGCCTACCAGCAGCCCGACGGCACCGTCGCCACCTTCCGTCCCGAGGCCAACGCCGAGCGCTTCCAGGCCTCGGCCCGCCGCATGGCCATGCCCGAGCTGCCCACCGAGCTGTTCATCGCCGCCTGCGACGCCCTGATCCAGCAGGACCGCGCCTGGGTGCCCTCCTCCGGCGAGGCCTCCCTCTACCTGCGGCCCTTCATGTTCGCGACCGAGGTCGGCCTGGGCGTCCGCCCGGCCAACGAGTTCCTCTTCATGGTCATCGCGTCCCCGGCCGGCGCCTACTTCTCCGGCGGCGTGAAGCCGGTCTCCGTCTGGCTGTCCGAGGACTACGTCCGCGCGGTCAAGGGCGGCACCGGCGCCGCCAAGACCGGCGGCAACTACGCGGCGTCCCTCGTCGCCCAGGCCGAGGCCGCCCAGCACGGCTGCGACCAGGTCGTCTGGCTGGACGCCGTCGAGCACCGCTGGATCGAGGAGATGGGCGGCATGAACCTGTACTTCGTGTACGGCGACCGCATCGTCACCCCGGAGCTCACCGGCTCGCTGCTCCCCGGCATCACCCGCGACTCCCTCCTGAAGATCGCCCGCGACCTCGGCTACACCGCCGAGGAGGGCCGCATCTCCACCGAGGACTGGAAGCGCGACAACGAGAACGGCACCCTGACCGAGGTCTTCGCCTGCGGCACCGCCGCGGTCATCACCCCGGTCGGCTCGGTCAAGTCCAACGGTGCCGACTGGACGCAGGGCAACGGCGAGCCCGGCGAGGTCACCATGAAGCTGCGCAAGGCGCTGCTCGACCTCCAGACCGGCCAGACCGCCGACACCCACGGCTGGATGCACCCGCTCGGCTAGCCGGACGGCCCCGAAGGGCCCCGGGTACGACGCAGGCCCCCGCGCGCACCGCGCGGGGGCCTGCGTCGTACCCGGGGCCGGGCCGGGTCAGTGTCCGGACCCGCCCGTCGCCTCGCCCTCGCCCTTGCCCTCGGCCTCGTCCGCGGACTTCGCGCGGCTGTCCGGGGCCCCGCCGCCGGTCGCGAAGGCGTCGCCGACGACGTACGCCAGCTCCGCGACGCCCTTGGCGACCTTGCCCACCACGTATGCCAGCTCTTCCACTGTGCTTCCCCCTGCTCCGCGCCGTTCCGGGCGCCCACGTCGGTCACCTGCGAAGACGCGGCCGGGGCGTCGATGGTTGACGGTCACGGGAAAGGGCCCGCCCCCGGCGAGGAAACCGGGGGCGGGCCCTTTTCCGTGACCGGTGAGGATCCGGTCAGGCACTGGCCTCCGCGGGCTCGGACGCCGCGGGGGCGGCGGCGGGCACGGGGGCGGAGGAGCGGGCGGTCAACAGCAGGTACGCCAGGCCGCCGACCACGCCGGAGAGGATGAAGCTGCAGTCCACGCCGCCGGTCAGGGCCAGCAGCGGGCCCTCGTAGACCGTGGTGGACACCGCGCACAGGCCCACGCCGGCGCCGAGGACCCAGGACGCCGTCGCGGCCGGGTTCCAGCCGCCGCGGAACCAGTAGACGCCACCGCGGGAGCGGCGGTTGAAGACCTGGAGCGCGTCCGGGTCGTACACGCCCCGGCAGCGGACGAAGCCGATCAGCGTGATCACGGCCCAGGGGGTGCCGAGCGCGGTGAGCAGGAGGACGAACGACGTCATCGCGGCCTGCGCGTTCCACTCGAACGAACCGATGAACACGAAGGCGGTGGCGACGACCGCGGCGATCACGGTGGCCTTGGTGCGGGTGGTCTTCGGGACGATCGCGTCCAGGTCGAGGCCCATGGAGTAGAGCATCAGGCCGGCGTTGCCCACCGAGCCCGCGGAGGCGGCCAGCAGCAGCGGCACCAGGTACCAGAAGGGCGCGGCGTCGACGAGCGGGCCGGCGTAGTCCAGCCCCGCCCGGGCGGCCAGCGCGGTGTAGGTGCCGAAGAGCTGCGGGACCAGCAGGCCGACCAGCAGACCGGCGCAGGTGGCCCAGTAGACGCTGCGGGAGCCGTGCCGCTTCGGCGAGATGTACCGGGTGTAGTCGCCCAGCAGCGTGATGAAGGCGACCGGGCCGCTCAGGCCCGCGGCGACGGCGGCCAGCAGCCAGGTCGGCCAGAACGAACCCAGCAGGTACGGGGTGTCCGGGGGAGCGGCGGTGGTGAAGTCGCCGGAGTACGCAACGACGCCGACCAGCAGCAGCACCACCATGCCGATGGCCAGCACCTTGCTCAGGCGCAGCAGGAGCCGGTAGCCGAAGACGGCCCCGACGACGGTACAGGCGGCCAGCAGCCCGTACATCAGGGCACGGGTGAGGCCGGTGTCCGGCAGGCCGGTGAGCCGGGAGAGCACCCCGACCATCACGTCGCCGCCGATCCAGAGGGTCAGCGCCGTGTAGCCGAGGGAGAGCAGCAGGCCCACCACCGAGCCGACCAGGCGCCCGCGCACGCCGAACTGGGCCCCGCTGGAGGTGGACAGGTTGGTGGCCGTCCGGAGCGAGATGAGCGCCAGCGGCGCGGTGAAGGCGATTCCGACCAGGGTTCCGGCGACGATCGCGGTGACCGAGGGCCACAGCCCGAGGCCGAAGGACGGAGGCAGCCACCCGAAAACGATCACGCCGAGGCAGAGGTTCGAGCCGAGCAGGATCGAGACAAGGTCGCGGGGACCGCTGGTCCGCTCCTCGTCGGGGATCGTGTCGACGCCGCGCTGTTCTATGGGCATGAAGGGACTCCCTGGCACTACGAACCGTGGACGGACGCTTCCCGACGAGTGGCGGGCAAAGAGCGGATCTCTCAGTTCCACTTCTTTGAGCGACACTCAATGTGACCTATCTCGAAGCCTCAGGTCAATGATTCACGCCAATGAAATCTAGAGTTAGAGTGATGCTCTAACCCGTCGAGTGGAAGTGTGGTGGAACGTCGTGCGGCTGACCCCAACCGAGCGCGACCGGCTGCTGCTGTTCGGCGCCGCGGAACTGGCCCGGGCCCGGCGCGCCCGCGGTCTGCGGCTCAACGTCCCCGAGGCCACGGCGCTGATCGCCGACACGGTCTGCGAGGCGGCCCGTGACGGCAGCCGGCTTGCCGAGGCCATCGAGGCGGCCCGGTCCGTCCTCGGCCCCGACGACGTGCTGCCCGGCGTCGCGGACGTGGTCACCGAGGTGCACGTGGAGGCCGTCTTCGACGACGGATCCCGCCTCGCGGTGGTCTCCTCGCCGATCCGCGGCGCCACGGGCCTGGGGGACGACGCCCCGGGCGCCGTCGTACCCGGCCCGGAGACCCCGGCCCCCGAACCCGAGGTGCGCCTGACCGTGCGCAACACCGCGACCGTCCCGGTCAGCGTGACCTCCCACTTCCACTTCTTCGAGGCGAACCCCCGCCTCGACTTCGACCGCTCCGCCGCCTACGGCATGCGCCTGTGCGTGCCGGCCGGGTCGTCCGTACGGTTCGACCCCCTGGGCGAGGCGGAAGTGGGCCTGGTCCCGATCGGCGGAGACCGGATCGCCATCGGCTTCGCGGGCCTGGTCGACGGCCCGCTCGACGCCCCGGGCGCCCGAGAAGAAGCCCTGCGCCGCGCCGCGGCCTGCGGCTACCTGGGAGTGGAGGAAACACAGCGATGAGCAGGCCCACCAAGCACAGCGACCACTGCGCCCCCGGCAGCCGCCACATCGACCCCCGCGAGTACGCGGCCGTCTTCGGCCCGCGTGCCGGGGACCGGGTGCGCCTGGGTGACTCCGGGCTGACGGTGCGCGTCGAGTCCGACGCGCAGAAGCCCGGCGACGAGTTCCTCGCCGGCTTCGGCAAGACCGCCCGCGACGGACTGCACCTCAAGGCCGCGGCGGTCCGCGAGACCTGCGACGTGGTGATCAGCAACGTGCTGGTCATCGACGCCGTCCTCGGCATCCGCAAGGTCTCCGTCGGCATCCGCGAGGGCCGCATCCACGCGATCGGCCGGGCGGGCAACCCCGACACCCTCGACGGCGTCGACGTGGTCGTCGGCACCGGCACGTCGATCGTCTCCGGAGAGGGCCTGATCGCCACCGCGGGCGCCGTGGACACCCACGTCCACCTGCTCTCCCCGCGCGTCATGGAGGCCTCGCTCGCCGCGGGCGTCACCACGATCATCGGCCAGGAGTTCGGCCCCGTCTGGGGCGTCGGCGTCAACTCCCCGTGGGCGCTGAAGCACGCCTTCAACGCCTTCGACGCGTGGCCCGTCAACATCGGCTTCCTGGCCCGCGGCTCCTCCTCCGACGCGGCCCCGCTGGTCGAGGCCCTGGCCGAGGGCGGCGCCTCCGGCTTCAAGGTCCACGAGGACATGGGCGCCCACACCCGCGCCCTCGACACCGCCCTGCGGGTGGCCGAGGAGCACGACGTACAGGTCGCCCTGCACAGCGACGGCCTCAACGAGTGCCTGTCCGTCGAGGACACCCTGCGCGTGCTCGAAGGCCGTACGATCCACGCCTTCCACATCGAGGGCTGCGGCGGCGGCCACGTCCCCAACGTGCTGAAGATGGCCGGCGTGCCGAACGTCATCGGCTCGTCCACCAACCCCACGCTGCCCTTCGGCCGCGACGCGGTCGCCGAGCACTACGGGATGATCGTCTCCGTCCACGACCTCAAGCCGGACCTGCCCGGCGACGCGGCCATGGCCCGCGACCGCATCCGGGCCGGCACGATGGGGGCCGAGGACGTCCTGCACGACCTGGGCGCCATCGGCATCACCTCCTCCGACGCCCAGGGCATGGGCCGGGCGGGCGAGACCGTACGCCGCACGTTCGCCATGGCCGCCAAGATGAAGGCCGAGCTGGGCCCGCTGGAGGGCGACGGCGAGGGCGACGACAACGCCCGCGTGCTCCGCTACATCGCCAAGCTGACGATCAACCCCGCCATCGCGCACGGACTGGCCCACGAGATCGGCTCCATCGAGGTCGGCAAGCTCGCCGACATCGTGCTCTGGCGTCCCCAGTTCTTCGGCGCCAAGCCGCAACTGGTGCTCAAGTCCGGCTTCCCCGCCTACGGCGTCACCGGCGACCCCAACGCCGCCACCGACACCTGCGAACCGCTGGTGCTCGGGCCGCAGTTCGGCGCCTACGGAGCCACCGCGGCCGACATCTCCGTCGCCTTCGTCTCCGCCGCGGCCGCCGCGCTGGGCGACGACCGGATGCCCACCCGCAGGCGCCGGGTCGCCGTCCGCGGCACCCGCGGCATCGGCCCCAAGGACCTGCTCCTCAACTCCCGGGTGGGAGCGGTCGACGTGGACCGCACCAGCGGCCTCGTCACCCTCGACGGCAGCCCCCTGGAATCCCCGGCCGCCGACTCCATCGCCCTCAACCGCCTGTACTTCCTGTGATCCCGCGAAGGACCCCGACCATGACGCACCCTGCCGGCACCCCCGCAGCCGACGGCTTCCGCATGCCCGCCGAGTGGGCTCCCCACGAGCGCACCTGGATGGCCTGGCCCAGCCCCAACCCGACCTTCACCAACGAAGCCGAGCTGGCCGAGGCCCGCGAGGCCTGGGGTGCCGTGGCCCGCGCCGTCCGCGCGTACGAGCCGGTCACCCTCGTGGTGAGCCCCGGCGACGCCGAGGGCGCCCGCGCGATCGCGGGCGCCGGCGACGGCCACGAGCTGACGGTCGTGGAGCGCGAGCTCGACGACGCCTGGATGCGCGACATCGGCCCCACCTTCGTCACCGACGGCCAGGGCGGACTCGCCGCCGTCGACTGGACCTTCAACGGCTGGGGTGCCCAGGAGTGGGCCCGCTGGGACCACGACTCGAAGGTCGCGCGCCACGTGTCCGACCTCGCCGGCACCCGCACGTACAGCACCTCCCTCGTCAACGAGGGCGGCGCCATCCACGTGGACGGCGAGGGCACCGTCCTGCTCACCGACACCGTGCAGCTCGGCGAGGGCCGCAACCCCGGCTGGACCCGCCAGCAGGTCGAGGCCGAGATCCACGCCCACCTCGGCACCACCAAGGCCATCTGGCTGCCGTACGGCCTCGCCGGGGACTACGGCACCTACGGCACCCAGGGCCACGTGGACATCGTCGCCGCCTTCGCCCGCCCCGGCGTGGTGATGGTGCACACCCAGCCCGACCCGGCCCACCCCGACCACGAGCGCTGCAAGACCATCGCGGCCCTGCTGCGCGCCGCCACCGACGCGCAGGGGCGGCAGCTGGAGGTCGTGGAGGTGCCCGCGCCGACGGTGCTGGAGGAGGACGGCGAGTGGGTCGACTACTCGTACATCAACCACCTCATCTGCAACGACGGCATCGTGCTCTGCGCGTTCGACGACCCGCGCGACGAGGAGGCGGCCGAGATCTTCCGCAACCTCTTCCCGGACCGCACCGTGACGCTCGTGGACGCACGTACGATCTTTGCCGGGGGTGGCGGCATCCACTGCATCACCCAGCAGCAGCCCAGGGCGTAGGGAAAGAGGAGCGGACATGGCGGGTGGGGCGCGTGCGCGGAAGAACGCGCCGCCGCGCGAGGAGGTCCTCGCGGCCGCCATGGCGATGATCGCCGAACGCGGTCTGGACGGGCTCACCATGGCCGGTCTGGGCCGCGAGGTCGGCATGAGCAGCGGCCACCTCCTCTACTACTTCCGCACCAAGGACGAGCTGCTGCTGCGCACCCTGGAGTGGAGCGAGGCCGCGCTGGGCGCCGAACGCTCGGCGCTGCTCTCCCGTCGCGCGCCGGCCCGCGACCGGCTCGCCGCGTACGTGGACCTGTACGTGCCGGACGGCCCCCGCGACCCGCACTGGACCCTCTGGCTGGAGGTCTGGAACCGGTCGCAGGAGGCCGGCCCGGAGGAGCGCGACCGCCAGTCCGCCATCGAGGGCGCCTGGCACCGCGACCTGGTCGCCCTCCTGGCCGAGGGCGTCTCCCGGGGCGAGTTCCGGCAGGTGGACGCCGACCGCTTCGCCACCCGCACCCGGGCGCTGCTGGACGGCTTCAGCATCCAGCTCGCCGTGGGACTGCCCGGGCTGGACCGCGACGGCATCCTGGCGCACGTACGGGAATTCCTGGAGGACGGGCTGAGCCCGGCCGCCGGCTGACCGGGTCGGCGCCCGGTCGGGGGGCGGCCCGGCCGGGCCTGACCGCCATGTGACCAAAACGAAGACCGCATCGTGAGACGCGGCACCTGCGCCGCACGGCGCTGTGTCAGACTGCGGGCGTGCTTGCATCCACCATGATTATGGGAAGCAGCGCGCCGGTCCGCAGTGACCGCTGACCGTGGACACACCCCACGGCGCGGCCATCGTGCCCCAGACCCGCGCGCAGACCTCTCGCACCCGCGAGGGGTTTTTTCGTTTCCCGGCCCCACCTGCCGGGGGGCGGGCCGCGCGCGACGATGGGGGCAAGTGGATCCCGGGCATCCGGACCACTCATCCGACAGGAGTCAGATCAGCATGACGACAGAGGTCATCGACGACGCGTTCCATGTCTTCGACACCACGCTGCGCGACGGCGCCCAGCGCGAAGGCATCAACCTCACTGTCGCGGACAAGCTGACGATCGCCCGGCACCTGGACGACTTCGGCGTGGGCTTCATCGAGGGCGGCTGGCCGGGCGCCAACCCCCGCGACACCGAGTTCTTCGCCCGCGCCAAGGCGGAGATCCAGTTCAAGCACGCCCAGCTGGTGGCCTTCGGCGCCACCCGCCGCGCGGGCGGCAAGGCCTCCGAGGACCCGCAGGTCAAGGCCCTGCTCCAGTCCGGTGCGCCGGTGATCACCCTGGTCGCCAAGTCGCACGACCGGCACGTCGAGCTGGCCCTGCGGACCACCCTCGAAGAGAACCTGGAGATGGTCCGGGACACCGTCGCGTACCTGCGCGAGCAGGGCCGCCGGGTGTTCGTCGACTGCGAGCACTTCTTCGACGGCTACCGCGCCAACGCCGAGTACGCCAAGTCCGTGGTCCGCGCCGCCTACGAGGCCGGCGCCGACGTGGTCATCCTCTGCGACACCAACGGCGGCATGCTGCCGGCCCAGATCCAGGCCGTCGTCTCCACCGTGCTGGCCGACACCGGCGCCCGCCTCGGCATCCACGCCCAGGACGACACCGGCTGCGCCGTCGCCAACACCCTGGCCGCCGTCGACGCCGGCGCCACCCACGTGCAGTGCACCGCCAACGGCTACGGCGAGCGGGTCGGCAACGCCAACCTCTTCCCGGTGGTCGCCGCGCTGGAGATCAAGTACGGCCGCAAGGTGCTCCCCACGGGCGCCCTGGCGGAGATGACCCGGATCTCCCACGCCATCGCCGAGGTGGTCAACCTGACCCCCTCCACCCACCAGCCGTACGTCGGCGTCTCCGCCTTCGCCCACAAGGCCGGCCTGCACGCCTCCGCGATCAAGGTCGACCCGGACCTCTACCAGCACATCGACCCCGAGCGGGTCGGCAACACCATGCGGATGCTGGTCTCCGACATGGCCGGCCGCGCCTCCATCGAGCTCAAGGGCAAGGAGCTCGGCGTCGACCTCGGCGGCGACCGCGCCCTGGTCGCCCGGGTGGTCGAGCGGGTCAAGGAGCGCGAGCTCGCCGGTTACACGTACGAGGCCGCCGACGCGTCCTTCGAGCTGCTGCTGCGCGCCGAGGTCGAGGGCCGCGCCCGCCGCTACTTCCGTACGGAGTCCTGGCGCGCCATCGCCGAGATGCGCCCCGACGGCAGCATGGCCAACGAGGCCACGGTCAAGCTGTGGGCCAAGGGCGAGCGCATCGTGGCCGCCGCCGAGGGCAACGGCCCGGTCAACGCGCTCGACCGCGCGCTGCGCGTGGCGCTGGAGCGGTTCTACCCGCAGCTCGCCAAGTTCGAGCTCAGCGACTACAAGGTCCGCATCCTGGAGGGCAAGCACGGCACCGAGTCCACGACCCGGGTGCTCGTCCAGACCACCGACGGCGTCACGGAGTGGTCGACCGTCGGCGTGGCCGACAACGTGATCGCCGCCTCCTGGCAGGCCATCGTCGACGCCTTCACGTACGGCCTGCTCCGCCAGGGCATCCAGCCCACGGAGTAGCGCGTCGCGCCGCCCTGGTCCTTATATTCCGCTAACGCCCGAATTAACCCGTTCGGGTAGCGTCAAGGTATGAGGACCAGGCTGATACCCGCACTCTCCGCACTGCTGCTCGTCTTCGGCATGGCGGCGGTCGGCGCGGCTCCCGCGGCGGTCGCCGCCACGGAACCGGCCACCGGCCCGGCGGCCGTGGCCGCAGCGCTCAAGCAGGGCCCCGTGTACGTCGACCCGCGGGCCGAGGGGCAGCTGTCGAAGGCCGAGGCGGACGCCCTGGCCAAGAAGATCGAGGACGCCGGGAAGCCGCTGTTCGTCGCGGTGCTGCCCGCGACCGCGGAGTTCCCGGCCGACAGCGTGCTGCGCACCGTGCGCACCGAGACCGGGATCACCGGCCTGTACGCCATCCGGCTCGGCGACGGCTTCGACGCGGGCGCGGACCGGAGCGTCATGCCCAACCGCGCGGTCCGCAACCTCACCGACGCGGTCAAGGCGGGCGGCCCGGTCGACGCGGCCACCCAGCTGAACAACTTCGTCGACCAGGCCCTGCCCCAGACCAAGGGCAGTGCCCCGGCCTCCTGGGACTCCGGGGGCGGCGCGGACGGCGGCGGGGTGCCGGTCGCCGGCCTGGTGACGATCGGGGCGCTGGCCCTGGTGGGCGGCGGCGGCGCGTACGCCGTGGTCCGGCGCAACCGGCGGAAGAAGGAGGAGCGCGAGCGCGAGGCGGTGCAGAAGCTGGCCGTGGTCGTCGACGAGGACATCACGGCCTTCGGCGAGGAGCTCGAACGGCTGGACTTCCACCCCGCCGAGCCCGGCGCGGACGACGCGATGCGCGCGGACTGGGAGCGGGCCCTGGACTCGTACGACCGGGCCAAGCAGATCATGGCCGGGGTCCGGCACCCCGACGAGGTGCGGGGCGTGACCCAGGCGCTGGAGGACGGCCGCTTCGCCCTGGCGGTGCTGGCCGCGCGCCGCGAGGGGCGGGAGCTGCCCGAGCGCCGTTCGCCCTGCTTCTTCGACCCCCGCCACGGCCCCTCCACGCAGGACGCGGACTGGGCCCCGGCCGGTGGTGCGGCGCGCACGGTGCCGGTCTGTGCCGCGGACGCCGTACGGCTGGGCGAGGGGCGGGACCCGATGGTCCGTACCGTCGACACCGAGTACGGGCCGCGCCCGTACTACGACGCGGGGCCGGCGTACGGCCCCTGGGCGGGCGGCTACTTCGGCGGCGGCATCCTGCCGGGCCTGCTGATGGGCACGATGCTCGGCTCGATGATGTCGACCCCGGCCTACGCCTCGGACTTCGGCGGCTACGAGAGCGGCTTCGAGGGCGGGGACGTCTCCGGCGCCGACTTCAGCTCGTCCGACTTCGGCGGGGGAGACTTCGGCGGCGGCGGCGGTTTCGGGGGCGGGGACTTCGGCGGTGGCGGCGGCTTCGACGGCGGGGGCGGCTTCTAGCCGGCGGCGGGGGCGGCTTCTAGCCGGCGGCGGGGGCGGCCGCCGCGCCGCCCCCGGGTGCCCGTACCGTCCGTCGGGCCGGTCAGGCCTGCTTGATCGCGGAGATGTCGAAGGTCAGCTTGACCTTGTCGCTGACCACGACGCCGCCGGTCTCCAGGGCCGCGTTCCAGGTCAGGCCCCACTCGGAGCGCAGGATCTGGGTGCTGCCCTCGAAGCCCACGCGCTGGTTGCCGTAGGGGTCGGTGGCGGAGCCGTTGAACTCCAGGTCGATGGAGAGCGGGCGCGTGACGTCCTTGATGGTCAGGTCGCCGGTGATCCGGTACGTGTCCCCGCCGACGAACGCGGCGCCGGTCGAGCGGAAGGTCATCAGCGGGAAGGTCTCGGCGTCGAAGAAGTCGCCGCTGCGCAGGTGACCGTCGCGGTCGGCGATACCGGTGTCCACGGACGCGGTCTTGACGTCGATCGTGGCCGTGGAGCGCGACGGGTCGGCGCCGTCCAGGTGCAGGGTGCCCTCGTGCTCGCCGAAGCTGCCGCGGACGTTGGTGACCATCGCGTGGCGGACGGTGAAGCCGATGCTGCTGTGCGCCGGGTCGACGGCGTAGTCACCGGTGAGGGCGGCGAGCGCGGGGTCCACCTGCAGGGTGCTGACGTGGCCGGCGGGAGCGGCGTTGCCGGTGGTCTCCTTGGCGCGGCGGTTGAAGAGAGCCATGGTGTCCTCCTGGGACTGGGGGTTCGATCAGGTCGTTCAATCTTCAACGACCTCCAACGAGAAATGACTCTAGACCCACTTCGTTCAAATTTCAACCACCCGGGTCCGTCCGAGGGTGTTTTGTAGGACACCCACAAAGGCCTTTGGTCCCTACTGGTGGGTCGCTCACAGCGGCTCCCGGTTCTGTCCGGGCCGGACAGCGGATGGCGCGCGAGACTGTGGAGAGCCAACGGAGGGATTTGCTTGGTCGGCTTCGTAAGGTCGGTACATGACCGTTGTGGACCAGACCCCCGGCGAGCCGACGGACGCTCGCGGCCGCGTGGCCGAGCTGCACGCCCTCCGCGAGCAGGCGCGGCGCGGCCCCAGTGACCGTGCGACCGAGGCGCAGCACGCCAAGGGCAAGCTGACCGCCCGCGAGCGCATCGAGCTGCTGCTCGACGCCGGCTCCTTCAAGGAGGTCGAGCAGCTGCGCCGCCACCGGGCGACCGGCTTCGGCCTGGAGGCCCGCAAGCCCTACACGGACGGTGTGATCACCGGGTGGGGCACGGTGGAGGGGCGGACGGTCTTCGTCTACGCGCACGACTTCCGGATCTTCGGCGGTGCGCTGGGCGAGGCCCATGCGACGAAGATCCACAAGATCATGGACATGGCCATCGCGGCGGGTGCCCCGCTGGTCTCCCTCAACGACGGTGCGGGTGCGCGTATCCAGGAGGGCGTCTCGGCGCTCGCCGGCTACGGCGGCATCTTCCAGCGCAACACCCGGGCCTCGGGCGTCATCCCGCAGATCTCGGTCATGCTCGGCCCGTGCGCCGGCGGCGCCGCGTACTCCCCGGCCCTGACCGACTTCGTCTTCATGGTCCGCGAGACCTCGCAGATGTTCATCACCGGCCCGGACGTCGTCCGCGCGGTGACCGGCGAGGAGATCAGCCAGAACGGCCTCGGCGGCGCGGACGTCCACGCCGAGACCTCCGGCGTCGCGCACTTCGCGTACGACGACGAGGAGACCTGCATCGCCGAGGTCCGCTACCTCATCTCGATGCTGCCGTCGAACAACCGCGAGAACCCGCCGGCCCACCCGACCGACGACCCGGCCGACCGCCGCTCGGACGTGCTGCTCGACCTGGTCCCGGCCGACGGCAACCGCCCGTACGACATGCACAAGGTCATCGAGGAGCTCGTCGACGACGGCGACGTCCTGGAGATCCACGAGCGCTGGGCCCGCAACATCATCTGCGCCCTCGCCCGCATGGACGGCCAGGTCGTGGGCATCGTCGCGAACCAGCCCCAGTCGCTGGCGGGTGTCCTGGACATCGAGGCCTCGGAGAAGGCCGCGCGCTTCGTCCAGATGTGCGACGCCTTCAACATCCCGATCATCACGCTGCTGGACGTGCCCGGCTTCCTGCCGGGCGTCGACCAGGAGCACGGCGGGATCATCCGGCACGGCGCGAAGCTGCTGTACGCGTACTGCAACGCCACCGTGCCGCGGATCTCGCTGATCCTGCGCAAGGCCTACGGAGGCGCGTACATCGTCATGGACTCCCAGTCCATCGGCGCCGACCTGACCTACGCCTGGCCCACCAACGAGATCGCCGTCATGGGCGCCGAGGGCGCGGCCAACGTCATCTTCCGCAAGCAGATCGCCGAGGCGGAGGACCCCGAGGCCATGCGCGCCCGCATGGTCAAGGAGTACAAGGCCGAGCTGATGCACCCGTACTACGCGGCCGAGCGCGGCCTCGTCGACGACGTCATCGACCCCGCCGAGACCCGCGAGGTCCTCGTCAGCGCCCTCGCGATGCTCCGCAACAAGCACGCGGACCTGCCGTCGCGCAAGCACGGCAACCCGCCCCAGTAGTCCGCCCCGCCCCGCCCCGCAACCCGCCGCCGTAAAGGAGACCTGCCACCCATGAGCACCGATACGCTGCTGCGCGTCGAGAAGGGCCACGCCGAGCCGGAGGAGCTGGCCGCGATCACCGCGATCCTGCTCGCCCGCGCGGCCGCCACCCCGGAGGCCCCCGCCAACGCCGCCCGCAGCACCGCCGGCTGGCGCCGCCTGGAGCGCACCCCGGGCTTCCGCGCCCCGCACAGCTGGCAGGGCTGACACCCCCCGCCTTCGACGGCCGCCTCAGCGGAACCGGATCCTGACCCCCTCGGGGACGGAATCCCGGTCCGGGAGGCGGCCGTCGGCCGTCCGGCAGTTGTAACAGGTGACCCGGAGCCGCCCGAACACGCCGAGCCCGCCGAGGTCGTTCGGCAGGACGCAGCCGCTCAGGGTGAGGGTCTTGAGCCGCGCCGGGGCCGAACGGATCGATGGCAGCCACTCCGTGAGGTCGAAGCCGGCGAGCTCGAGCAGGGTGAGCTTCCCCAGAGCGCCGAGGTGGGCGAAGCCACGGGGCTTCCCCCTTCCTTGGACCACCAGGAACTCCAGGGTGGGCCGCGCCGCCAGGGAAGACAGATGGGTGTCCTCGGCCAGCACACCGACCCCGAGGCCGTTGAGCTGGGAGAGGCCGGGCAGGCCGTCGAGGCTCGGGAACGTGGGCCACTCCTGCAACTGGAGGTAGCGCAGATCCGCCAGCTCCCGCACGGGCCGCAGATCCTCCAGGGGGACGTCGCCCCAGATGGAGACATTGGTGAGGCCCGGATGGCCGGCGAGCGGTGACAGATCACCGTCCCCTCGCAGCTGGGGCACCCACAGCAGGTTCAGTTCCCCCAGCTCCTCCGTCGCACCGAGCCCTCGGGTGAAGGGGTACTTGACCGCGACCCGGCGCGCCTCGGGCAAGGAGAGCAACGCTTCCCACTGGGTCGGATGGGTCATGGAGAGCCGTACTTGCTCCAGCCGCACCCGCCGCAGCACCCGGCGGGCGTACTCGTCCGGATCGAAGTACTCCCACTCCGAGCTCAGCTGCCACTGCACGGGCGCCCGCTCGTCGCCCGCCCACCGCTCCATGAGGTCCAGCGCGTCACCCCCGCCGACCATCGCCGCGGTCCGCACCAGCGCCCTCGCCGCCGCGTCGGACAGCCCGTCCAGGGAAGGGGGCAGCCGGCGGAGCAGGGGAGCACCCACCATCGCCAGCGACGAGGCCTCCGCCCGGCGGCGCGGCGGCACCAGCGCGTGGAGCGTGCCGTCCAGGGGAGCGCGTACCTCCTCGGGTACCGCGTCCATCGTGCCCAGACACGCCGCCGCCAGGAGCCGCAGCCGCCGTGCGTGCCGGGGTTCCGCGGCGGCCCGGCCCAGGATGCCCTCCATCAGCTCGACCCGCTGGGGGCGGTTGGCGTGCCCGGCCGTCATCACGACCGTCTCGTACCAGACGTCGAGGTGCGCCCGGCCGACCAGGTTGCCGATGTGGTCCTGCGCCGCGGCGTCGGCCGCGGCCAGGTACTCCTGGAACGTACGGTGGAGGAAGTCCACCCGCCCCTCGGCCGGGGACCGCAGCACCCCGGAGCGGGCCACCAGGTGCTCCAGCACCGACTCCGCGTCGACGCCGGCCAGATGGCGCATGCCCTCCAGCGCGTGCCGGACGTGCTCGGCCGCCCGGTCGGAGGCGATCTCGTTGCGGCCGTTGTCCGACAGCCGCCAGGCCAGGTCCTGGAGCAGCCTGAGCTTGTCGGCGAGGGAGAGCCGTACCCGCTCGGCGCTCGGCACGCTGCGCTCGGAGTCGCGGCGCTCCAACAGGATCTCCAGCGCGATCCGGTACAGCTCCATCCGGTCGCGCGGGAGCCGGCCCCGGCGGTTCAGGTGCAGCGCGCACAGCAGGGCGGCCAGCAGGGGAGTGCTCGCCAGGGACTGGAGGTGCGGCCGGTCCTGGAGGCTCGCCAGCAGGCTGCGTTCGTAGTGGGGGAGGTCCGCGCCCGGCTCCAGCACCGCCTCGTGCCACCTGCGCACGAAGGTGACCAGGTCGGCCGGGCGCATCCGGTCCAGCTGCACCGGGCGGAAGCCCTCGGGGCGCAGCCAGTCGCCCCGGGCCGCCGCCGGCCGGGAGGTGACGACCACCCGGTTCTCCGGATAGGCGTGCAGCAGCCCCCGGAGCCACGTCCGGACCGCGCCCCGTTCCTCGGCGGCGAGTTCGTCGACGCCGTCCACCAGGAGCAGCACCCGCCCCGCCCGCAACTGCCGGTCCACCCACGCGGCGGGCATGTGGCCGGTCAGCGCTCCCGCGGTCTGGTCCAGCATCGTCTCCGGGCGGGGCAGGTCCCGGCCGGCGTACCGGCGGAGCTTCACCAGCACCGGCATCAGGCCGTTCCAGTCGGACAGCGCACCCTCGAACGCGTTGCGCGCGGCCGTCACCGCCAGCCAGTGCAGCAGGGTCGTCTTGCCCGAGCCGGCCTCCCCGCGCAGCAGCACCCGCGAGGTGTCCTTGAGCACCGCCTCGACCTGGCGGTCCTGGGCCCCGTCCTCCCCGGCCCGCAGGATCCGTGAGGCCTGCTGCCCGTCGCCCGACGCCCGCAGGCTCACGTACGCCACCGACAGCCGGGTCCGCGCCACCCGCTCCGCCGCGAAGCTGAAGAGCTCGACCTCGTCCAGGCAGCGACTGACGTACTCCAGGTACTCGCGGCGGAAGGCCTCGTCCTGCCCCTCGCCCTGAGGGGAGTACAGCGAGCGCACCGGCAGCCGGCCCAGGACGACCGACAGCTCGGCTGACAGGGACGTGGTCCGGGCCAGCAGCTCGGTGACCGCGCGCTCCGTGTACACCGGCAGCCGCTTCAGCACCCGGACGTAGCAGTCGCAGCACTCGGCGAACAGCAGCTCGAACAGAGCGGCGGCCGGCTCGTCGAGGCCTGGCGGGACCGGCACGGCACGCCGGATCCGGCGTGCCAGCGCGGCCGGGTCGGCGTCCGCGCCGATGATCGCCCCGTCCGAGAGGTCGGCCCGTACGAAGGTGTCGGTGACCGCGTCCAGGGCGGACCGGCGTCCCGAGGCCGTCAGCCCCCGGAACTCGTGCGCGAGCAGCGGCTCCAGGCGCTCGGCCACCGCGTCGGCGATCTGCTCGAACTGGCGTGCAAGGCCGCGCTGTGCCCGCAGCCCGGGCACCCGGACCCGGATCAGCTCCGACAGCTCGCTCCGGCCCTCCTGATCCCGTCGGCGCGGCCCCAGCCAGAGCCCCACCGCCCGGGTCGCAACCACCCGTCCCAGACCGACCGCTGCCGCCTCGGCACTCACCCGCCCCACCCCCGGGAGCCATTGAAACGCGGAACGCCGGAACCCGTGAAGGGTTCCGGCGTTCCGGAGCAGTGCAGGGGTGCTCTACCGCAGGCGAGCCATCAGGGCGTGCTCGACCAGGGTGATGAGCGCGGACTTGGCGTCGGCGCGGTGGCGTGCGTCGGTGGTGATGATCGGTGCGTCGGGGCCGATCTGGAGGGCCTCGCGGACCTCCTCCGGCGTGTAGGGCTGGTGTCCGTCGAAGCCGTTGAGGGCGATGACGAAGGGGAGGCCGCTGTTCTCGAAGTAGTCGACGGCGGGGAAGCAGTCGGCGAGTCGGCGGGTGTCGACGAGGACGACGGCGCCGATGGCGCCGCGGACGAGGTCGTCCCACATGAACCAGAAGCGGTCCTGTCCGGGGGTGCCGAAGAGGTAGAGGATGAGGTCCTGGTCGAGGGTGATGCGGCCGAAGTCCATGGCGACCGTGGTGGTCGTCTTGTCACCGGTGTGGGTGAGGTCGTCGATGCCGGCGGAGGCGCTGGTCATGACGGCTTCGGTGCGCAGCGGGTTGATCTCGGAGACCGCGCCGACGAACGTGGTCTTGCCCACGCCGAAGCCGCCCGCCACCACGATCTTCGCGGAGGTGGTGGAGCGAGCCGCTCCGCCGTTAGAGCTTGCGAAGTCCACTGAGCACCCTTTCGAGCAGTGTCACGTCTGGCTGGCCGCCCGCGGACTCGTCGCCGCCGGGCTGGTGGATCGCGACGAGGCCGGCCTCGGCCAGGTCGGCGACGAGGATTCGGGCGACGCCGAGGGGAATGGAGAGGAGTGCCGAGATCTCGGCGACCGACTTGATCTCTTGGCACAGGCGGCAGATCCGCTGGTGCTCGGGCAACTGCCCTTGCAGCCGGGCGGGATCGGCCGTGGTACTGACCAGGGCCTCGATGGCCAGCTGGTAGCGCGGCCGGGTCCGGCCGCCCGTCATCGCATACGGACGCACCAGCGGGTTGCTGGCCTTGGGTGCCGCCGCACGCGGCGCCTGCCGGGGAGCCGGCGGCGTCATGTGCGGAGGCTGGTGGGGCTGCTGCCCGTACGACTGGTCGTACGGGCCCGGCTGCCCCGACAGGTGCCTGCTGGGAGCGGAGGGGAAGTTGAAGCGGTTCTGGTCGTGCCCACCCTGCGGCTGCTGTGCGCCGCCATACGGATGTCCTCCTGGGGGTGTTGTCACGTTTCCTCCTCCGACTCCAAAACGCAGTACTCCCTGTAGCACCGCGCCACCGCACCTTATGGTGCGATGACGCGAAACGCACTGCCTGTCTGCTAGTTGAGAAGACTTCCCTGCAGTTCCGCGCGCAGATCCGGGGTCAGAACACTGCCCGCGCGATCGACGAGGAGAGCCATCTCGTAGCCCACGAGGCCGATGTCGCACTCCGGGTGGGCGAGGACCGCCAGCGAGGAACCGTCCGAGATCGACATGAGGAAGAGGAAGCCGCGCTCCATCTCCACCACGGTCTGGTTGACGGCCCCGCCCTCGAAGATCCGGGACGCGCCCGCGGTCAGCGAGGTCAGGCCGGAGGCGACGGCCGCCAGCTGGTCGGCACGGTCGCGCGGAAACCCTTCGGACATCGCCAGCAGGAGGCCGTCGGCGGAGACCACCACGGTGTGGGACACCCCGGGGGTGTTGTCCACGAAGTTGGTGATCAACCAGTTCAGGTTCTGCGCCGCCTGGCTCATCGGGCTCACACTAACGCTCCTGGTCATAGGTGTTACTGGACTGCTCTGATCCCGCGCTGCGTCCCTGCTGGACACCGCGGCGCAGGTTGCTCAACCTGCCCCGTACGTCCTCGGGGGCGCGGGAGACCTGGGGGCCGCCCTGCGGGGTCGACTCCGCGGTGCCCTCGACCAGGTTGGCCTTGGGAACGCGCCGAGGGAGACCGGACGAGGTGACCCCGCCGGCCTTCGGGTCACGGAGCTTGCCCGCCTGCTGCCAGCGCTCGTCGTTGCGCGAGCGCCAGCCGCTCTCGGGCGTCACACCGTTGTCCGCGGCCGCCTGCGGTGCCTGCGGCTGAGCGGGGAACGGCTTGGACTCCGTTTGCTGCTGTGCGGGCTGCCACTGCTGCTGGCTGCCACGACGCGGCAGGCCCGCTCCGGTCATCTCGTGACCGGTCCCGGCGGCGGTGCCCGAACGGTCGAAGCCTACGCGGTCCTGAGCGGCTTCGGGACCGGTCGGAGATTCCGATTCGTTCCCGTAATCCTGCTGGTAGCCGCCCTGGTACGCGTTCTGCTCCGGCCACTCGGCCTGGTGGGCCTGGGGCTCGTAACCGCCGTCGTACTCCTGGCCGCCCGTCTGGGCGTCCTGGTAGCCGCCTTCCGCATAGGCGTAGCCGTCCTGGCCGTAGGCCTGGTAGCCGGCGTCCGCCTGCTGCTCGTAAGCGGCGTCCTGGTGTTCGTAGGAACCGTCCTGCTGCTCGTACCCGGAGGAGTAGCCCTCCTGGTGGTACGTGCCCTCCGCTTCGCCCTGGTACTGCTGGTACCCGTGCTCCGGCTGGGGCTCCTGCGGGTAGCTCTGCTGGTCGCCGTAGCCGCCGTCCTGGCCGCCGTAGGCCTGGGCCTCCAGCGTGGCGCGGCGCTCCTCGCGGACGAGGGAGCGGCCGACCGGGTCGAGGCCGGGCGACTGCGGGTTGTCGTACCGCGAGTCGTCGAAGCCGAGCTCCGCGGCGGTGCGCAGCGGGGCGCCCTCGTAGGACTGCTGCTCCGGGATGATCGAGGAGACCGTGAAGTCGTCCTCGGGCATGCCCTCGCCACCGCCACCGTGGGTGATGGCGTCCGGCAGCATGACGAGCGAGGTGGTGCCGGCCTGCTCGCCCGAGGGGCGGAGCTGGACGCGGATTCCGTGCCGGTCCGACAGCCGGCCGACCACGAACAGACCCATGCGCTGCGAGATCGCGGCGTCGACGGTCGGCGGGTTGGCCAGCTTGTGGTTGATGTCCGCGAAGTCCTCGGCGGTGAGGCCGATGCCCTTGTCGTGGATCTCGACCATCACGCGGCCGTCGGGGAGACGGGTCGCGGTGACGCGGACCTTGGTCTGCGGGGAGGAGAACGTGGTGGCGTTCTCCAGCAGCTCGGCGAGGAGGTGCACGAGGTCGGTCACGGCCTGGCCGTGGATCTCGGCGTCCGGGACACCGGTCAGCTCGATGCGCTCGTACTGCTCCACCTCGGAGGAGGCGGCGCGCAGGACGTCGACCAGCGGGACCGGCTGGTCCCAGCGGCGGCCCGGCTCCTCGCCCGCGAGGATGAGGAGGTTCTCGCCGTTGCGGCGCATGCGGGTGGCCAGGTGGTCCAGGCGGAAGAGGTTCTCCAGCTGGTCCGGGTCGGCCTCGTTGTTCTCCAGGTCGGTGATCAGGGTCAGCTGGCCCTCGATCAGCGACTGGTTGCGCATGGAGAGGTTCGTGAAGATCGCGTTGACGTTGCCCCGCAGGAGGGCCTGCTCGGCGGCGAGCCGGACGGCCTCGCGGTGGACCTGGTCGAACGCGCGGGCGACCTCGCCGATCTCGTCCTGGGAGTCGATCGGGATGGGCCGGACGCGGGTGTCGACCTTGCCCGGGTCGGTACGGGAGAGCTGGTCGACCAGGCTCGGCAGGCGCTGCTCGGCGATGTCGAAGGCGGCACCGCGCAGGCGGCGCATCGCGCGGCCCATCTGGCGGGCCATGAAGCCGGCCAGGATGAACGCGGTCAGCAGGGCCACGACGACGATCGCACCGTTGATGATGGCGTCGTTGCGGGCGTCCTCGGCGACCTTGACGGCCTCGTCCACGGCCTTGGCGACGAGGTCCTTCTCGACCTCGCTGTAGCCGTCGAACTTGGCGGTGGCACCGGCCTGCCAGAAGACGGAGTTGGTGCCCTCCTTGGCGAGCGCCTTCGGCGACTCGCCGCTGGCTATCGCCTCGGTCATGCCTTCCAGGGCGGAGCCGTTGACCACCGGGGGCGCCACGAAGGGCACGCCCTGGTTCTCGGCCTCCTGCTTGGCCTGGAGGAGCTTCTGGGCGCCCTCGTCGGACTTCTTCTGCATGACGGCCTTGAGGTTGGCCGTGTCCTGCTCGGTGCCGGCGGAGACGTACTCGCCGATCGCGATCTCCTCCAGGTACGCGTACGAGGAGAACGCAACCAGCTGGGCCGCGTGGACGTCCTTGTCGTCGTTGGGGCGTACGAGGAGGTGGGTGCCGATGGAGCGCTGGAGGGAGTTCGCGGCCTTGGCGAGCTGGATCGCGTAGACCATGCGGCCGTAGGCGGTCACGTTGCCGGTGCCGAGACCGAGCTCGTTGGCGAAGGACATGAGGTAGTGCTGGACCAGCACGTAACCCTCTTCGGTGGGCACGGGGCCCAGGTCCTTGGCGCTCTTCTTGGCCGTCTCGATCTGCTTGAGGTACGCAGACTTGCGGATGGCCTCGAGCTTCGGCTCCTCCTCGCGGAAGAGCTTCAGACGCCGCTGGAGGTTCGCCTTGTCGGGCATCTCCTCGACGGCGGCGTCGAACTTCTCCTTGGCCGTGTCCGTCGCCGCGCGGGCCTGGGCCACGGCGTCGGCGGTGCGGTTGCCCTTGAGGAGCGGCTCGGCGGTGAGGTCACGCTCGTTGAGGAGCGCCTGGCCGTACTCGGCGGCCGCCTGGACCACGCGGGCGGTCTTCTCGGCGTCCTTGGCCTCGTTCCAGGTGTCGACGGATCCCTTCACCTGGAAGCCGCCCATCACCAGGCCGACGAGGGCCGGGACGAGCAGGATCGCGTTCAGACGCGTGGGCACACGCCAGTTGCGGGGGGAGAACCGGCTCTGACTGCCGGGGCGGACGGGTTCGTCGGCCGGCAGGTCCGCGGCGGACACGCCCGCGCGCTGCGGCGGGGTGAAGTTGCCCCGCGCCGGTTCCTCCGCGGGGCTCTCGTTGCTTCGCCTCACTCGACCAACAACCTCTCGGCGGCGCTACTAGCTAGTTCGTTGAATTCCAGCACGGGCAACGGCCCTGTTCCAAACAGTTGAAACCGGCCGCTTCCAGAGCTCCAAGGCCCACATAAGTCGGACATAAGGAGCGAGCTTTCTCAAATGGCGGGTGGTTCGTGCGCGCAGCGGCACCGTGCGAATGCGAGGGGTGTCCGTCCCGCAACAATTCTCTGTCGAAACGTTATGAACGCCGCGGCGGGCCGTGTCAAAGGACACAGCCCGCCGCGAAGTTGATGTTCCGGCTTTTCACCGGATCTCCTCGGAACAGCGCCGACTACTTCAAACGAGCCATGAGAGCGTGTTCGACGAGCGTGATGAGCGCGGACTTGGCGTCGGCGCGGTGGCGTGCGTCGGTGGTGATGATCGGTGCGTCGGGGCCGATCTGGAGGGCCTCGCGGACCTCTTCGGGGGTGTAGGGCTGGTGCCCCTCGAAGCCGTTGAGCGCGACGACGAAGGGGAGGCCGCTGTTCTCGAAGTAGTCGACGGCGGGGAAGCAGTCCGCGAGTCGGCGGGTGTCGACGAGGACGACGGCGCCGATGGCGCCGCGGACGAGGTCGTCCCACATGAACCAGAAGCGGTCCTGTCCGGGGGTGCCGAAGAGGTAGAGGATGAGGTCCTGGTCGAGGGTGATGCGGCCGAAGTCCATGGCGACCGTGGTGGTCGTCTTGTCACCGGTGTGGGTGAGGTCGTCGATGCCGGCGGAGGCGCTGGTCATGACGGCTTCGGTGCGCAGCGGGTTGATCTCGGAGACCGCGCCGACGAACGTGGTCTTGCCCACGCCGAAGCCGCCCGCCACCACGATCTTCGCGGAGGTGGTGGAGCGCGTAGCCCCGGCGTGAGAACTGCCGTTAGAGCTTGCGAAGTCCACTGAGCACCCTTTCGAGCAGCGTTACGTCCGGCGTTCCGCCGGTCTCTCCATTGCCCGGCTGGTGGATGGCCACCATGCCGGCCTCGGCCAGGTCGGCCACGAGGATCCGGGCCACACCGAGGGGCATCGACAGCAGTGCCGAAACCTCGGCGACGGACTTGACCTCGCGGCACAGCGTGCAGATGCGCTGGTGCTCGGGAAGCAGGCCCGCGAGGTGGACCGGGTCGGCCGTGGTGCTGACCAGGGCTTCGATCGCGAGCTGGTAGCGGGGCCGGGTCCGGCCGCCGGTCATCGCGTACGGACGCACCAGCGGCTGGTCGCCTTCCGCGTACGACTGATCACCGTACGAGTCGGGAAAGGCGGGGGGCGGGGTCATTGATCCTCCGGGCTGGACAGCAGTGGTCAGCGTGCCGTCTGACGGGGCCGGTGGGGGGACGGGCGTGCGGCCGGACGGTGGTACTGGGATGTTTCCGGGGCGCTGCCCCGGATCCCCGGCCGGAAGTACCGCCCGGCCGGGGGAGTGGCGGTCAGATGAGCAGGCTTCCCTGCAGTTCCGCGCGGAGGTCCGGGGTGAGGACGGTGCCCGCGCGGTCGACCAGGAGGGCCATCTCGTAGCCGACGAGGCCGATGTCGCACTCGGGGTGCGCGAGCACGGCCAGGGAGGAGCCGTCGGAGACGGACATGAGGAAGAGGAATCCCCGGTCCATCTCGACCACGGTCTGGTTGACGGCGCCGCCCTCGAAGATCCGGGACGCGCCCGCGGTCAGCGAGGTCAGGCCGGAGGCGACGGCCGCCAGCTGGTCGGCACGGTCCCGGGGGAAGCCCTCGGACATCGCCAGCAGGAGGCCGTCGGCGGAGACCACCACCGTGTGGGACACCCCGGGGGTGTTGTCCACGAAGTTGGTGATCAACCAGTTCAGGTTCTGTGCCGCCTGGCTCATCGAACTCAACTAACGCTCCTGCTGGTGAGTGGGGCCGACGTGGAAGCTGCCGGTCGCCGGACCGTTGCCGCCCGCCTGGCGACCCTGCTGGATGCCACGGCGGAGGTTGGTCAGACGGCCGCGCACGTCGTCGGGGGCGCGCGAGACGGACGGACCGGTCTGGGTGTCGGACGACTGCTGCGCGGTGCCCGCGACCAGGTTGGCGCGCGGGACCCGGCGGGGCAGGCCCGAGGTGGTGATGCCGCCGGCGGCCGGCTGGCGCACCCGCTCGGCCTGCTTCATCAGCTCGTCGTTCGGCGAGCTGCGCCAGCTGACCGTCGGCACGGCACCGGTCGACGTCAGGGCGTCGTTGCCGCGCTCCTGCGCGCGCTGCGGGCCGGTCGGGCGCTGCGGCGCGGCCGGGGCCTGCGGCTGGTACTGCTGCGGCTGCTGGGGTACGGACTGTCCCTGCGGGGCCTGCTGGCCCTGCTGCGGGTACCAGTTCGACTCCAGGTTGTCGAAGAGCGGGGTACGGCCGTCACCGGGGTTCTGGGCCGGCGGCAGGGCCTCCGGCTGGTGGCCCTGGGGCAGGCGCGGGGCACCCGGGCGGGCGGAGGGCACGCCGTAGCCGTCCGCCTGCGGGGCCTGCTGGCCCTGCTGCGGGGCGTAGCTGCCGACGCCGGGGCCGCCGGGGCGCGGGGCCTGGAAGTCCGGGCGCTCGAACTGCGCGGTGCCGGCCGGGTCCTGCTGGTCGGGCCGGGCGAACTGCCCGGTGGTCGACGGGTCCTGGTACCCGGGGCGGGGGAACTGCCCCGTGGTGGACGGGTCCTGGTAGTCCGGCCGGGCGAACTGCCCGGTGGTGCTGTTGCCCTGGGGGGCCGGCGCGTTGAAGTCCGGGCGCGGGAACTCGGCGGTGGCGCCGGGACCCTGCAGGTCGTCGTGGCCGCGCGGCGCGTCCTGGCCGCCGCGGCCCGCGTTCATGCCCCAGCTGGTGGTCTGGGCGTTCCCCGGCATGCCCTGGGGGCCGCCGGGCAGCTCCGCACGCGGCGCGTTGCCGCGCGGCGGCAGCTGCGGGCGGGGGCCCTGCGGGCCGGCCGCGTCGGCGCGGGCCGGCTGCGGGACCTGGGGGGCCTGCGGCGCCTGGGGGGCCTGCGGCTGGGCCGGAGGCTGCGGGCGCTCGAAGCCGTTGGACTGCGGGAAGCCTGCCTGGGGCGCCGGGGCGGGAGCCGGACGGCCACCACCCTGCGGGCCACCCTGCGGGCCACCGGCACCGGGGCGCGGACCGCTCATCGGCGCACCGGCGCCGAAGGCGTTCGTACCCTGGCCCTGGCCCTGGCCGGGACCCTGCGGGCGCCCGCCCTGCGGCGGACGCTGACCGGCACCGTCGCGGCCCGGCAGCGCGGCACGCTGGCCGCCGGAGGCGACCTGGCCGCGGCCGGCGGAGGCACCGGCGGCGAGGCGCGCGGCCGCACCGCCCTGCGGGGCACCGCCGGGACGGCCCGCGGGGGCACCGCCCTGCGCGCCACCCTGGGCGCCGGGGACCGGACCGGGCTTCTTGCCGCCCTGGGCGACGTCGACCGGGAGCATGACGAGGGCCGTCGTACCGCCGGAGTCGGAGGGGCGCAGCTGGATGCGGATGCCGTGTCGCAGGGACAGGCGGCCGACCACGAACAGACCCATGCGGCGCGAGACCGAGACGTCCACGGTGGGCGGCGACGCGAGCCGCTCGTTGATCGCGGCGAGGTCCTCGGGGGAGAGGCCGATGCCGGTGTCGTGGATCTCGACCAGCACCCGGCCGTCCGGCAGGGCGTGACCGGTCACCTTGACCTTGGTCTGCGGGGAGGAGAACGACGTGGCGTTCTCCAGCAGCTCGGCGAGGAGGTGCACGAGGTCGTTGACGACGCGGCCGGCGACCTCGGTCGACGGGACCGAGGCCAGCTCGATGCGCTCGTACTGCTCCACCTCGGAGGCGGCGGCACGGAGGACGTCGACCAGCGGGACCGGGCGGGTCCAGCGGCGGCCCGGCTCCTCGCCCGCGAGGACGAGGAGGTTTTCGCCGTTACGGCGCATGCGGGTCGCGAGGTGGTCGAGCTTGAAGAGCGAGGACAGCTGGTCCGGGTCGGCCTCGCGCGACTCCAGTTCGGAGATGAGCGAGAGCTGGCGCTGGATGAGGCCCTGCGAGCGGCGCGAGAGGTTGGTGAACATCGCGTTGACGTTGCCCCGGAGGAGGGCCTGCTCGGCGGCGAGGCGGACCGCCTCGCGGTGCACGTCGTCGAAGGCCGCGGCCACCTGGCCGATCTCGTCCCGGGAGTGCACACCGACGGACTCCACGGAGGTGTCCACGTCCTGCGGGTCGGTCTCGGAGAGCTGCTTGACGAGCTCGGGCAGGCGTTCCTGGGCGACCCGGGTCGCGGTGTCCTGCAGGCGGCGCAGCGAGCGGATCATGGAGCGGGCCACCACGAAGGCGCCGACGAGCGAGACGCCGAGGACGAGGAGGACGAGCGCACCGTTGATGATGGCGTCGCGCTGCGACTCGTTCTTGAGCTCGCGAGCCTTCTGCTCCATGTCGTCGAGCAGCGAGAGCTCGATCTGCTTCATCGCCTGGATCTTGGTGTCGTCCTGGTCGTACCAGTCCATCCAGGAGCGGTTCTTCTCCTTGGCGAACTGCTCAGGCGTGATGAGCACACGCCGGGCGTAGTGCTCGGCGCTGGAGATCTCGGCGTGGCCCTCGTTGAGGGTCTCCGTCAGGTCCTCGGCCTTGCCCTGGTAGACGAGGTCGAAGGTCTTGCGGGCCTGGCTCTCGGCCTTCTGGGCGGACAGCGCGTAGAGGCGGTCGTTCTCCTCCAGCTTGCCGGCCTTGGTGTTGCTGTCGGGCAGCGAGTACGCGATGACCGCGCGCTGGATGGAGGCGTACTCCTTGGCGGAGGAGAACGCGGCCAGGGCGCGCGTACGCTTGATCATCTCCGGGCTGGAGGTGGCCTGCGCCATGTCCTGGGAGAGGCTCAGCAGCGAGGTGATCAGCTGGCTGTACTCGGTGACCGTCTGCTGCGCGCCCGTCTTGTAGGCGGACTTGCGGATCTCTTCGAGACCCGAGAGCTGGCGGCTGATCTGGAGGACGTTGTTGCGGATCGAGTCCAGGGTCTCGTCGCGGTTGTCCTCGTCGTCGATGTCCTCGGTCGCCGTGATGAAGGCGGCGGACGCGGCGTCGGTGGTGTCGCGGACACCCTGGACCAGGCTGTTCGGCTTGCCGGGGTTGTTCTTCAGCGGACCGGCCGACTTGTCGCGCTCCTCCTGGAGCGCCTGCGCCAGGTTGGTCGCCTGCTTGGTCATCGTCGTCAGCAGCTGCATGTGCTCGAGCTGCGCGATGTCCTGCATCGACTCGTTGATACGGAGGCCACCGAGCGAGGTGGCGGCGACGACGGGGAGCGCCAGCAGCGAGACCAGGCGCGTCGAGATGCGCCAGTTCTGCAGGGCGAGCCGGGAGCCGGGCCCACTCGGGCCCGCGGGTATCCGCTGGCCCTGGGGCTGGTCCTTGTCCTTGGGCTCGGCCTTCCTGGCCTTGCCGACCTTGCCCTTGCCCTTGGGCTTCACCGCGGCCGTGGGGTCGGAACCCGCCCCGTCCGCCGCCGGCCCCAGGTTCTGGGCGTGCTGGGGCGAGGAGCCACGGTCGTTTCCGCCGCGCGGCTCCTGCTCCGCCGCAGCGCTGCCATCCCTCTTGAAACGTCCCTGCACTAGCGTCGCAACCTCTGGACCAGGCGTCCCTCCGGTGAAGGGCGGGACGGTGTCGAGTCGTGGGGCACTAACGAGCCCCATGGTGGTCGTCGGTGACCGGCGCGTTTTCCCTTTCATACCGCCGCCCGGCGCTGAGTTGCGCCCTCTGCGCGCCGGCTGATTCCGCGGCGGTCCCCGGAATTCCAGCACAGTGCAGGATCTCCAACAAGGTGCGAGTACCGGCCCCCGTGATCCGTGACCGCCCGTGTCGGACGCGCTACAGCACGTGGACGGTGATTCGGGGCGAATCGGACGTAACTTTATGAATCGCTTACAGAGTTGGCATGTCCCAGTCGCGATGATCGGGAGCGGAATGGCGCGTTCAGTGGCGCAATGTCCGTTTCCTGGTCCAGACTTGACTGTCGATTATGTCGGAATTGCCCGTCCGCTCGTGAGCAAACTCACATGCCCGGAGGCGGGAGTTCCAGAGGTTCCGGTGCGCTCCGATGTTTAGCCTGGCCCTTTACAGGGATGGCAAATCCGACAACCGCGCCGACAGGTGCCCGTCACCGACAAGGTTCCGACACAGCGATGAAGACGACGATGATGTTCCGCAACATAGCCAACCCGCGCCGCACCACCCTCGCGCACCTCAAGGACGCCGAGGAGCTGACCGCCGCGCCGGAGCTGCCGGAGCACTCCGTCGACCTCCCGACGCAGACCGCGAACCCCCGCCGCACCGTCCTCATGACGGCCCCCGCCGCCCACACCGCTCCGTAAGCGCGCCGCCGGACCGCCCCTCCCGCCCGGGATAGCCTGGTGTGACCAGACTCCGGACACACCAGTGAGGGGCGAAACCTTCCCGTGCGCATCGCCAGGTTCTCCATCGACGGCAATGTCGCCTTCGGCGCGGTCGAGGGCAGCGCCCCCGACGAGCTCGTCCTCGACATCATCAAGGGCATCCCGTTCGCGGACTTCGAGCTGTCGGGTACGAAGGTTCCGCTGAGCAAGGTCCGGCTCCTGCCGCCCGTGCTCCCCAGCAAGGTCGTGGCCATCGGCCGCAACTACGCGGAGCACGCGGCGGAGCTCGGCAACGAGGTCCCCGAGGTCCCGGTCGCCTTCTTCAAGCCCTCCACCTCCGTGGTCGGCCCCGGCGACCCCATCGCGTACCCCTCCTTCTCCAACGAGCTCCACCACGAGGCCGAGCTCGCCGTCGTCATCGGCCGGATGTGCCGCGAGGTCCCGCGCGAGCGCGTGAAGGACGTCGTACTCGGCTACACCTGCGCCAACGACGTCACCGCCCGCGACGTCCAGCAGCGCGAGAAGCAGTGGGCCCGGGCCAAGGGCTTCGACAGCGCCTGCCCGCTCGGCCCCTGGATCGAGACGGACCTCGACCCGGGCGACCTCACCATCCAGTGCACGGTCAACGGCGTCCAGCGCCAGCTCGGCCGGACCAGCGACATGGTCCGCTCCGTCGAGGACCTGATCGCGCACGTCAGCGAGGCCATGACGCTGCTCCCGGGCGACGTCGTCCTCACGGGCACCCCCGCCGGGGTCGGCCCCCTCAACGTCGGCGACGAGGTCGCCGTCACCATCGAAGGTATCGGCACTCTCACCAACAAGGTGATCAAGCGTGGCTAACGCGAACCCCGTCCGCGTACGTTTCTGTCCCTCGCCGACCGGCAACCCCCACGTGGGCCTGGTCCGCACCGCCCTCTTCAACTGGGCCTACGCCCGGCACAACGGCGGCACGTTCGTCTTCCGCATCGAGGACACCGACGCGGCCCGCGACTCCGAGGAGTCGTACGAGCAGCTGCTCGACTCCCTCAAGTGGCTCGGCTTCACCTGGGACGAGGGCCCGGAGATCGGCGGC
Source organism: Streptomyces sp. NPDC101118 (assembly GCF_044759445.1). Classification (NCBI taxonomy): domain Bacteria; kingdom Bacillati; phylum Actinomycetota; class Actinomycetes; order Kitasatosporales; family Streptomycetaceae; genus Streptomyces; species Streptomyces sp. NPDC101118. Next base: position 521,901 of record NZ_JBIVZG010000001.1, read on the forward strand.
CCCCACGCCCCGTACCGCCAGTCCCAGCGGATGGACATCTACGCGGACGTCGCGAAGAAGCTCATCGACGGCGGCTACGCGTACCACTGCTACTGCACCACCGAGGAGCTCGACGAGCGCCGCGAGCTCGCCCGCCGCGAGGGCCGCCCCTCCGGCTACGACGGCACCTGCCGCGTGGTGACCGACGAGCAGCGCGCCGCGTACGAGGCCGAGGGCCGCACCCCGATCGTCCGCTTCCGCATGCCCGACGAGCCGATCACCTTCACCGACCTGGTCCGCGGCGAGCTGACCTTCACCCCGGAGAACGTGCCGGACTACGGCATCCTGCGGGCCAACGGCGCCCCCCTGTACACGCTGGTCAACCCGGTGGACGACGCGCTGATGGAGATCACGCACGTCCTGCGAGGCGAGGACCTGCTCTCCTCCACCCCGCGCCAGATCGCGCTCTACAAGGCGCTGATCGAGCTGGGCGTCGCCAAGGAGATCCCGGCCTTCGGCCACCTGCCGTACGTCATGGGCGAGGGCAACAAGAAGCTCTCCAAGCGCGACCCGCAGTCCTCGCTCAACCTGTACCGCGAGCGCGGCTTCCTCCCCGAGGGCCTGCTCAACTACCTCTCGCTGCTCGGCTGGTCCTTCTCCGCCGACCAGGACCTCTTCACCATCGACGAGATGGTGTCGAAGTTCGACGTCGCCGACGTGAACGCCAACCCGGCGCGCTTCGACCTCAAGAAGTGCGAGTCGATCAACGCGGAGCACATCCGCCGCCTCGACCCCAAGGCCTTCGCGGACGCCTGCGGCCCCTGGCTCAGGGCCCCGCACGCGCCGTGGACCCCGGAGCAGTTCGACGAGGCCGCCTGGGAGGCGATCGCGCCGCACGCGCAGACCCGCCTGACCGTCCTGTCGGACATCACCGCCAACGTCGACTTCCTCTTCCTCCCCGAGCCCGTCTCCGACGAGGCCTCCTGGGAGAAGGCCATGAAGGGCGACCCGGCGGCGCTGCTGACCACCGCGCGCGAGAAGCTCGACGCCGCGGACTGGAACAGCGCCGAGTCCCTTAAGGAGGCCGTCCTGGCCGCCGGCGAGGCCCACGGCCTCAAGCTCGGCAAGGCCCAGGCGCCGGTCCGCGTGGCCGTCACCGGGCGCACCGTGGGTCTCCCGCTCTTCGAGTCGCTGGAGATCCTGGGCAAGGAGAAGACCCTCGCCCGCATCGACGCGGCCCTCGCCAAGCTCGCCGGCTGACCCCGGACGAGTCGTTCGTCACCCCCCGGCCCGGTGCCGGGGAGCCCCCAGGGGGCGGTCGTCCGGAATTCCGGGCGACCGCCCCCTGCGGCGTTGTAGCGTCGGTCACATGACGGTCCGCGCGGTGCTCTGGGACATCGACGACACCCTGTTCGACTACACGGGGTCCGACCGGTCCGGGCTGGCCGGGCACCTGGAGGCCGAGGGCCTGTCCGCCGCGTACGGCTCGGCCGCGCAGGCGCTCGCCCTGTGGCGGGAGATCACCGAGCGGCAGTGGGCCCGTTTCGAGACCGGCGCCGTGGACTTCCAGGGGCAGCGGCGCGACCGGGTGCGGGAGTTCCTGCGGGAACCCGCCCTGCGCGACGCGGAGGCCGACGCCTGGTTCGGCCGGTACGTCGCCCACTACCGCGCCGCCTGGGCGCTCTTCCCGGACGCGCTGCCGGCCCTGGACGCCCTGGCCGCCAGCCACCGCCACGGGGTGCTCTCCAACTCCTCGTACGCGAACCAGGACCCCAAGCTGCGCGCCCTGGGCCTGCGCGACCGCTTCGAGGTGCTGGTGTGCGCCGCCGAGCTGGGGCTGGCCAAGCCCGCCCCGGGGTCCTTCCGCGCCGCCTGCGAGGCGCTCGGCCTGCCGCCCGGCGAGGTCGCGTACGTGGGGGACCGGCTGGACGTGGACGCGGAGGGCGCCCGGGACGCCGGTCTGCTGGGCGTCTGGCTGGACCGGGAAGGGCCCGCGGAGGCCGTCGTACCAGGGGGCGTGCACCGGATCCGGGGCCTTGCGGAGCTGCCCGGAGTGCTGGCCATGGATACCCGTTTTGGAGCTGGCTCACCCTTCCGGTAATGTTCTTTCTGCGCCGCCGGAGCGGGCCGAAAGGCCGGAAAGCCGGAGGCGCCACTGAATGAGACCCCCGCAGGGGGTTGAGTTCTGGTGGGGTATGGTGTAATTGGCAACACGGCTGATTCTGGTTCAGTTGTTCTAGGTTCGAGTCCTGGTACCCCAGCGCAGTGCGCATGCAGTGCTTGCCCCCGTTGTGTAGCGGCCTAGCACGCCGCCCTCTCAAGGCGGTAGCGCCGGTTCGAATCCGGTCGGGGGTACAGATCCTTCCCGCGAGGTCTCCTGGGTAGCTCCCGGACGCCTCGATGCAGGATCGCTAGGGCCCCCGTTGTGTAGCGGCCTAGCACGCCGCCCTCTCAAGGCGGTAGCGCCGGTTCGAATCCGGTCGGGGGTACCAACTGGTTTATACCACCAGTGGCCTATGGTGTAATTGGCAGCACGACTGATTCTGGTTCAGTTAGTCTTGGTTCGAGTCCAGGTAGGCCAGCTGATCTGCGAAAACTTCAGATCTTGCCCCCGTTGTGTAGCGGCCTAGCACGCCGCCCTCTCAAGGCGGTAGCGCCGGTTCGAATCCGGTCGGGGGTACGCACAGGGAAGACCCTCCGTGATCATCACGGAGGGTCTTCTCGCATGTCCGGACGTTCCGGTGAGTACGTCCCGTCGGCCCGCATCGGGTGGGTGTTCCGGCCGGCCGCCCTGGAGCCAGGACGCAAGAGGGGCCCTGAGGGCGCCTGTTCGGACGTGTGCGGCGTCGTGGCGCCCCCGGGGCCCCGGGGTGGTGAAGAGGGGTCGGAAGGGTCAGCCGGAGCGGCGCAGGGCCTCCGTGAGGCGCGCGGCGGCGTCGATGACCGCCTGGGCGTGCATCCGGCCGGGGTGGCGGGTCAGGCGCTCGATCGGCCCGGAGACCGACACGGCGGCCACCACGCGGTTCGACGGCCCGCGCACGGGCGCCGAGACGGAGGCCACACCGGGCTCCCGCTCGCCGATCGACTGCGCCCAGCCGCGGCGCCGCACGCCCGAGAGCGCGGTCGCCGTGAAGCGCGCCCCCTGCAGGCCCCGGTGCAGCCGCTCGGGCTCTTCCCAGGCCATGAGGATCTGGGCGGAAGACCCGGCCTTCATGGTCAGCGTGGAGCCGACCGGGACGGTGTCCCGGAGGCCGGACAGCCGCTCGGCCGCCGCCACGCAGATCCGCATGTCTCCCTGACGACGGTAGAGCTGCGCGCTCTCGCCCGTCACGTCACGGAGGTGGGTGAGTACCGGTCCCGCCGTGGCCAGCAGGCGGTCCTCGCCGGCCGCGGCGGCGAGCTCCGCCAGCCGCGGTCCGAGGATGAACCGGCCCTGCATGTCCCTCGCCACCATCCGGTGGTGTTCCAAAGCCACGGCCAGACGATGTGCCGTGGGTCGTGCGAGCCCTGTCGCCGCGACCAGCCCGGCGAGGGTGGCCGGACCGGACTCCAGTGCGCTCAATACCAGAGCTGCCTTGTCGAGAACGCCGACGCCGCTAGAGTTGTCCATGCAACGATATTCACGTCTCACACTGTGAAACGCAAGTTCAATTTTCCCGAGAACCCGCCAGGCTAGAGGTGCGGGCCCGGAAACCACGGGTCAGAGCCCGCCGCCCGGGACGTGGGGTCCGGACGGCCGCGGCCTCGAAAAGATCTCTAGAAGCGTCGGCTCACCAGCCGACCGGAGGGAAAGCGATGGGTAGGACACTCGCGGAGAAGGTCTGGGACGACCATGTCGTCCGGCGCGCCGAGGGCGAGCCCGACCTCCTCTTCATCGATCTGCACCTGCTGCACGAGGTGACCAGCCCGCAGGCCTTCGAGGGACTGCGGCAGAACGGCCGCCAGGTGCGGCGCCTCGACCTCACCATCGCCACCGAGGACCACAACACCCCCACCCTCGACATCGACAAGCCCATCGCGGACCCGGTCTCCCGGGCCCAGCTGGAGACGCTCCGCAAGAACTGCGCGGAGTTCGGTGTCCGGCTGCACCCGCTGGGCGACGTCGAGCAGGGTGTTGTCCACGTGGTGGGACCGCAGCTGGGACTGACCCAGCCCGGCACCACGGTGGTCTGCGGTGACTCGCACACCTCCACGCACGGCGCCTTCGGCGCGCTGGCCTTCGGCATCGGCACCAGCCAGGTCGAGCACGTGCTGGCCACGCAGACGCTGCCCCTGGCCCGTCCCAAGACGATGGCGATCACCGTCACGGGCGAGCTGGCGGAGGGCGTCACGGCCAAGGACCTGATCCTGGCGATCATCGCCAAGATCGGTACCGGCGGCGGCCAGGGCTACGTCCTGGAGTACCGCGGCGAGGCCATCGAGAAGCTCTCGATGGAGGCGCGCATGACCATCTGCAACATGTCGATCGAGGCCGGCGCCCGGGCGGGCATGATCGCCCCGGACCAGACCACCTTCGACTACCTCCAGGGCCGCGACCACGCGCCGCAGGGCGAGGACTGGGACGCCGCCGTCGCGTACTGGCGGACCCTGCGCACCGACGACGACGCGGTCTTCGACGCGGAGGTCGTCGTCGACGGCGCCGCCCTGTCGCCGTTCGTCACCTGGGGCACCAACCCGGGCCAGGGCGCGCCGCTCTCCGCGAGCGTCCCCGACCCGGCTTCGTACGAGGACGCTTCGGAGCGCCTGGCCGCCGAAAAGGCCCTGGAGTACATGGGGTTGACCGCCGGGCAGCCGCTGCGCGACATCAAGGTCGACACCGTCTTCGTAGGCTCCTGCACCAACGGCCGCATCGAGGACCTGCGGGCCGTGGCCCAGGTCATCGGGGGCCGCAAAGTCGCGGACGGCGTACGGATGCTGGTCGTCCCGGGCTCCGTCCGCGTCGCCCTGCAGGCCGTGGAAGAGGGCCTGGACAAGGTCTTCAAGGAGGCCGGCGCCGAGTGGCGGCACGCGGGCTGCTCGATGTGTCTGGGCATGAACCCCGACCAACTGGCCCCCGGTGAGCGCTCCGCGTCCACCTCCAACCGCAACTTCGAGGGCCGGCAGGGCAAGGGCGGACGGACCCACCTGGTCTCCCCGCAGGTGGCCGCCGCCACCGCGGTCCTGGGCCACCTGGCCTCGCCCGCCGACCTGACCGACGCCCCCACGCCCGCCGGAGTCTGATCACCCATGGAAGCTTTCACCACGCACACCGGCCGGGCCGTCCCGCTGCGCCGCAGCAACGTCGACACCGACCAGATCATCCCGGCCCACTGGCTGAAGAAGATCACCCGTGACGGATTCGAGGACGGGCTCTTCGAGGCCTGGCGCAAGGACTCGGAGTTCGTCCTGAACCGCCCCGAGCGCCAGGGCGCGACGGTGCTGGTCGCGGGCCCCGATTTCGGTACCGGCTCCTCCCGCGAGCACGCCGTCTGGGCGCTGCAGAACTACGGCTTCAAGACCGTCATCTCCTCGCGCTTCGCCGATATCTTCCGCGGCAACTCCCTGAAGAACGGACTGCTCACCGTGGTCCTGCCGCAGGAGACCGTCGACCGGCTCTGGGAGCTGACCGAGGCCGACCCCACCGCGGAAATCACCGTCGACCTCGTCGCCCGCCAGGTGCGCGCGGCGGGAATCGAGGCGGAGTTCGAGCTGGACGAGAACGCCCGCTGGCGACTGCTGGAGGGCCTGGACGACATCTCGCTCACCCTTCAGAACGAAGCCGACATCGCCACTTACGAAAGCGCCCGGCCGAGCTTCAAGCCGCGCACGATTCAGGCCTGATCAGGGCTTATTCGCCCTTGCACGAACACTGTGCCCCCCGCCTTCCGGCGGGGGGCACAGTCGTATGTTGAGGCCCCGTGAGGCGACAACTCGCCCCAGATGGCACAATCTGTGCATGGAACGCGACAGTCAACTCGAGCTCTACGAACTCGTCGCGGACCGGTTGAAAGAAGCACACACAAGGGTGCGCACACTGCAAGTCCCGGAGGGCGTAAGGATGGCGCTGACCCGGAAGCTGCTGGTCGCCACGGCCACGGCGAAGCATGATCTCGCCGATGCGGCAAGGCGCCTGGACAGGTTGATGAAGGACCTCGACGAGGGTCGATTCCCTGAAGGCGACTGATGCGAAGGAACTCCGCAACGGTCCACATCGTTGCGGCACTAGGGTGATTAGCCCGTTTCGTGTTTGATTTGCGGTATATATCCGCCTAACGTGCGAAAAAGCTTGAACACATTCGTTCTGGCTATGTCTCCGAAGGGGAAGACGTGAACAAGGCGCAGCTCGTAGAAGCGATTGCCGACAAGCTCGGCGGCCGCCAGCAGGCCGCGGACGCTGTCGACGCGGTGCTCGACGCGATGGTCCGCGCGGTCGTCGCGGGCGACCGGGTCTCGGTCACGGGCTTCGGCTCGTTCGAGAAGGTCGACCGCCCCGCCCGGTACGCCCGCAACCCGCAGACGGGTGAGCGCGTCCGGGTCAAGAAGACTTCCGTACCCCGCTTCCGCGCAGGTCAGGGCTTCAAGGACCTCGTCAGCGGCACCAAGAAGCTCCCCAAGGGCGACGAGGTGGCCGTGAAGAAGGCCCCGAAGGGCAGCCTGATGGCGGCCGCGGCGGGCAGCAAGAGCACGGTCAAGAAGGCCGCGGCGAAGAAGACCACCGCCAAGAAGGCGGCCGTCAAGAAGACGACGGCGGCCAAGACCACGGCGGCGAAGAAGACCACGACCGCCGCCGCGAAGAAGGCGACGCCGGCGGCGAAGAAGACCACCGCCGTCAAGAAGACCACCGCGGCGAAGAAGACCACGACCGCCGCGGCGAAGAAGGCGGCCCCGGCGAAGACCGCCGCCAAGAAGACCACCGCCAAGAAGACCGCTCCGGCCAAGAAGGCCGTCGCGAAGAAGGCGCCCGCCAAGAAGACGACCGCGCGCAAGACCACCGCGAAGAAGACGGCCGCCCGCAAGTAGGCCGAGCAGCCGAGGTTTCGACGCGCCGGGCCGGTGCCCCCTGCGAGGGGACGCCGGCCCGCGGCGTCCCCCGGCCCCCGAGGTCTCCGAAAGCCCTGGTCAGAGCGTTTGCAGCGTGATCAGGGTGATCCGCAGGTCCTTGCCTGAGCCCTCGGTCTCGATCCGCACGCGCTGCCCCGGACGCAGCAGGCGCAGCCCGCCGGCGTCGAAGGCCGGGGCGTCGAAGTCCACCGGGGTGCCGTCGTCGAGCAGCACACTGCCGCTGCGGGTCTCGGGGTCGTACGTGTACGAGGTCGCCTGCATACCCGCACCCTATCGCCGCACCGCCGCCGGTCTCAGAGGCGTCCCACCACGCGAACGGGCCGGTACAGCCGGGCCGTGCGGCCGCCCAGGCCCAGCTCCGCGGCAGCCGCCAGGTCCTCGCCGGTGTCCACGTCCCGGCGCACGCTGTCGACTCCCTCCAGCGCGATTTCCACCGCCCCCGAGGCGGAATGCCGGGCCCGGGACGGCCCCCCGAACGCGGGTGCCAATTCCACGCCGCGGGCGGCGGAAAGCAGAGTTGTTCCGATTCCTGCCGCATCCGCCACAAATGCCCTTTGAAATGCGGCCGCGCTATCGAGCACGCGTCGCAATTCCCCCGGGCGCAGGGCCGGCAGGTCCGCGTTCATCGCCGCCACCGGTGCCCCCGGGCGCCCCTCCCGTGCCGCGCGCGCCCCGTGCGACAGCGCCGCGTTGAGCCCCGCCGCGGGGGAGTCGGGCACGACGCGGGCGCCCAGCCCGGCCAGCTCCCCGGCGGCCACCGGATCGTCCGTGACGACCACCACATCCCGTACCGCGGTGCAGGCCAGCGCACCGGCCACGGTGTCCAGCGCGAACGCCAGCGCGAGGTCGGAGCGGGCGGCGCCCGCGGCCGCCGCCAGGCGGCTCTTGGCCATGGAGAGGGGCTTCAGCGGGACGATCAGCGTCCAGACGGCGTTCGTGGCGGCCCCCTCCTCGAAAAGCACGCGAGTGGGCCCCATTGTCACCCCGGCCCCACCGGGCAGGGGGTACCGTCCCGCGAGCGGGGCGTACGGTGTTCTCGACAGAGACCGGACCTGGGGCGACACTTGTCCGGCCGACCAGGTGCCGCACCCTCCCCAGCCACCGCTGGGAGGTGCCCCCAGCACCGGTCCTAGAAGGAAGGTGTCCGAGTGTCCCGCCGCAGAATCGGCTTCTGGTACCGCCTGGCGGCGGTCATCGCAAAACCGCCGCTGGTAGTGCTGTTCAAGCGGGACTGGCAGGGAATGGAACACATTCCCGCCGACGGCGGCTTTATCACCGCGGTGAATCACAACTCGTATCTGGACCCGCTCTCCTACGCGCACTTCCAGTACAACACCGGCCGCGTCCCGCGTTTCCTGGCGAAGGCCGCCCTGTTCAAGGCGCCTTTCGTCGGCATGATGCTCCGCGGCACCGGCCAGATCCCCGTCTACCGCGAGACCACCAACGCCCTCGACGCATTCCGGTCCGCCGTCGACGCCATCGAGCGCGGGGAATGCGTGGCCTTTTACCCGGAGGGCACCCTCACCCGGGACCCCGACCAGTGGCCCATGGCCGGCAAGACCGGCGCCGCCCGCGTCGCGCTCATGACCCGTGCCCCCGTCATCCCGGTGGCCCAGTGGGGCGCGAACCTCGCGATGCCGCCCTACGCCAAGGAGAACAAGGTCCGGCTGCTGCCCCGCAAGACGCTGCGGGTGCTGGCCGGACCGCCCGTGGACCTCTCCCGCTTCCACGGCCTGGAGCCCACGCCCGACGTGCTCAAGGAAGCCACCGAGGTCATCATGGCCGCCATCACCGCACTCCTGGAGGAGCTGCGCGGCGAGACCGCCCCCGCTGAGGCGTACGACCACCGCAAGGCCCGGGCAGAACAGCGGCGCAAGGCCGCCGGGGAGGGCAGGAAGTGAACCGTCCCGTCAAGGCCGCCGTCTTCGGAACCGGCTCCTGGGGCACCGCGTTCGGCATGATCCTCGCCGACGCGGGCTGCGAGGTGACCCTCTGGGGACGCCGCCCCGAGCTGGCCGAGGCCGTCAACAGCGGACGCACCAACCCCGACTACCTGCCGGGCATCGAACTCCCCGAGCGCCTCCGGGCCACCACGGACCCCGCGGAGGCCGCCCGCGGCGCGGACTTCACCGTCCTCGCCGTCCCCTCGCAGACCCTCCGCGGCAACCTCGCCGAGTGGGCCCCGCTCCTGGCGCCCGACACCGTCCTCGTGTCCCTGATGAAGGGCATCGAACTCGGCACCGCCAAGCGGATGAGCGAGGTCATCGAGGAGGTCGCCAAGGTCCCGGCCGAGCGCGTCGCGGTCGTCACCGGCCCCAACCTGGCCCGCGAGATCGCCGCCCGGCAGCCCGCCGCCTCCGTCGTCGCCTGCGTCGACCAGGCCGTGGCCCAGCGCCTCCAGGCCGCCTGCATCACCCCGTACTTCCGCCCGTACACCAACACCGACGTCGTTGGCTGCGAGCTGGGCGGCGCCGTCAAGAACGTCATCGGCCTCGCGGTCGGCATCGCCGACGGCATGGGCCTGGGCGACAACGCCAAGGGCTCCCTCATCACCCGGGGCCTGGCCGAAACCACCCGGCTCGGCCTGGCGATGGGCGCCGACCCGCTGACCTTCTCCGGGCTCGCCGGCCTCGGCGACCTCGTCGCCACCTGCTCCTCGCCGCTCTCCCGCAACCACACCTTCGGCACCAACCTCGGCCGCGGGATGACCCTGGAGGAGACCATCGCGGTCACCCGCCAGACCGCGGAGGGCGTCAAGTCCTGCGAGTCGGTGGCCGATCTGGCCCGCCGCCACGGCGTCGACATGCCCATCACGGACACCGTGGTCGACATCGTGCACAACGGGAAGCCGCCGCTGGTCGCGCTCAAGGACCTCATGGGACGCAGCGCCAAACCGGAACGCAGCTGACTCCTTTCCGGACGCTTGAGCGGGTACTCTCGTGGCGATATGAGCAGCGAGAACCTCCCCCAGACTCCTGAGCAGCAGGGCCGCAAGCCGCGTGTGGCCGTCGTCTTCGGCGGCCGCAGCTCAGAACACGCCATCTCGGTCGTCACCGCGGGCGCGGTCCTGCGCTCGATCGACCGTTCCAAGTACGAGGTGCTGCCCATCGGCATCACCACGGACGGCCGCTGGGCGCTCACGGCCGACGAGCCCGAGCGGATGGCGATCGCCGACCGCAGGCTGCCGAACGTCGCGGAGCTCGCCGAGTCCGCCGACGGCGGCGTGGTGCTCTCCGTCGACCCCGCCAACCGCGAGGTCGTCTACACCGAGCCGGGCGCCGTCCCGAAGGCACTGGGCGAGGTCGACGTCGTCTTCCCCGTGCTGCACGGCCCCTACGGCGAGGACGGCACCCTCCAGGGCCTGCTGGAGCTGTCCGGCGTCCCGTACGTCGGCTCCGGCGTGCTCTCCTCGGCCGTCGGCCAGGACAAGGAGTACATGAAGCGGGTCTTCGTCTCCTTCGGGCTGGAGGTCGGCCCGTACGAGGTGATCCGCCCCCGCGAGTGGGACGCCGACCCGGCGGCCGCCCGCAAGAAGATCGTGGACTTCGCCGGCGAGCACGGCTGGCCGCTGTTCATCAAGCCCGCCCGCGGCGGTTCCTCGGTGGGCATCACCAAGGTCGACGACCTCTCCGGCCTGGACGAGGCCGTCGAGGAGGCCCGCCGCCACGACCCGAAGATCCTGATCGAGGCGCTCGTGAGCGGCCGCGAGATCGAGTGCGGCGTCCTGGAGTTCGAGGACGGCCCGCGCGCCAGCGTCCCGGCCGAGATCCCGCCGGTCAGCTCGCACGACTTCTACGACTTCGAGGCCAAGTACATCGACTCCGCCTCCGGAATCGTCCCGGCCCCGCTCGACGACGCCCGGACCGCCGAGGTCCAGCGCCTGGCGGTACAGGCCTTCGACGCCGCCTCCTGCGAGGGCCTGGTGCGCGCCGACTTCTTCCTCACCGAAGACGGCCGGTTCGTCATCAACGAGATCAACACCATGCCCGGCTTCACGCCGATCTCCATGTACCCGCGGATGTGGCAGGAGTCCGGCGTCTCGTACCCCGAGCTGGTCGACCGCCTGATCCAGGCGGCCATGCGCCGCCCGACCGGCCTGCGCTGAGGCCCCCGTACACACCGCCGCCCGCCAGGTGATCCTGGCGGGCGGCGGTACGTCGGGGGACGGGGGAGCGGTGCGGCGGCCGCGTCAGTACGAGGAGATGCCCACCGGGACGCTCTTCTCCACCGCGGGCCCGAAGGCGACGAGCAACCCCGCATCGGTGGCGTGCTCCCGGTCGACGACCACCTCGACGTAGGCCAGGCGGCCGCCGGTGACGAAGCGGAACGAGCCGTCGTCCCGGCGCTTGCCGATCAGCCAGCCCACGCCGTTGACCTCGACCTGCCCGGTGCTCTGCGCATCGGAAATCAGGTCGAGGGGTTTGGGGACGCCACAGCGCAGTACGATCGCTGCGCCGCCCCACGCGGCGGTCAGATCGGACGAGGGTTCGGGGTCCTCCCGGTCCAGCCCGGCCACCGTCTCCGGGAGCGCGCCGTGCAGCGCCGAGCACATCGCGACCACGTCGGCGGGCGGGGCGGGCGGGGGAGTGACCTCCGCCCGCGCGCTCCCGGGCGTGCAGCCCGCCAGGGCCAGGCACGCGGCCAGCACGGGCAGGCAGAGGGGCCGGAGGCGGGAGAACGTCACCGGCCAAGACTAGACGGGGGCTACAGATGGACGACCGGGCAGGTCAGGGTGCGGGTGATCCCGTCCACCTGCTGGACCTTGGCGACCACCATGCGGCCGAGTTCGTCTACCGTGTCGGCCTGGGCCCGCACGATGACGTCGTACGGACCTGTCACGTCCTCCGCCTGGATCACCCCCGGGATCTTCGCGATGGACTCGGCGACCAGCGACGCCTTGCCCACCTCGGTCTGGATGAGGATGTACGCCTGTACCACGGAACCTCCAGGGCGGCCACGAGGATGATCTCCCCTAACCTTCGGGTGGGGAACCCGCCCCTGACTCGGCGGGGCCCCAGGGAAGAAGGGACGCCACGGTACCGCGTCGCCGACTGCCGCGGGGAGACCCGAGGGCACGGCGCCGCGCTCAGCGGGGCGTACGAGGAACAGAAGTTGACGTGTCTGTTGACAGTACCCAGAGCAGTGACGGCTCGCGACCGCAAGCCCACTGGGCCAGAAGGAGCACAGCGATGAAGGGCACTGTGGGCGAGCTGGGGGAGTTCGGGCTCATCAGAGAGCTGACCTCCCGCCTCACCTCCACCCCAGCGGTACGGCTCGGCCCCGGCGACGACGCCGCGGTCGTGACCGCGCCCGACCGGCGCGTCGTCGCCAGCACGGACATCCTGCTGGAGGGCCGTCACTTCCGGCGTGACTGGTCCACCGCCTACGACGTCGGCCGCAAGGCCGCCGCCCAGAACCTCGCCGACATCGCCGCCATGGGCGCCGTGCCCACCGCCCTCCTCCTGGGCCTGGTCGTCCCGGCCGAGCTGCCGGTCACCTGGCCCACCGAGCTGATGGACGGCATCCGGGACGAGTGCCAGGTCGCCGGCGCGGCCGTGGTCGGCGGCGACGTCGTACGCGGCGACACCATCACCGTGGCCATCACCGCCCTCGGCGACCTGCGCAACCACGAGCCCGTCACCCGCGCCGGCGCCCAGCCCGGCGACGTCGTGGCCGTCACCGGCTGGCTCGGCTGGTCCGCCGCCGGCTTCGCCGTGCTCTCCCGCGGCTTCCGCTCCCCGCGCGCCTTCGTCGAGGCGCACCGCCGCCCCGAGCCCCCGTACCACGCGGGCCCCGCGGCGGCCGGGCTCGGCGCCACCGCCATGACGGACGTCAGCGACGGCCTGGTCGCCGACCTCGGGCACATCGCCGAGGCCAGCAAGGTCCGCATCGACCTGCACTCCAGCGCCATCGACATCCCCACGCAGATGAACGACATCGGCCAGGCCGTCGGCGTCGACCCGCTCCAGTGGGTGCTCACCGGCGGAGAGGACCACGCGATCGTCGCGACCTTCCCCCCGGACGTGAAGCTCCCCGCCCGCTGGAAGGTCATCGGCGAGGTCCTCAACCCCTCCGCCCAGCCCCAGGTCACCGTCGACGGCGCGCCCTGGACCAGCACCGGCGGCTGGGACCACTTCGGCGGCGAGATCGAGACCGCCCCGTGACGAGGCCCCCGCTCTGCCTGACCGTCGCCGGGTCCGACTCCGGCGGCGGCGCCGGCATTCAGGCCGACCTCAAGACCATGCAGGCCCTCGGCGTGCACGGGATGAGCGTGATCACCGCCGTGACCGCCCAGAACTCCCTGGGCGTCCGGGGGGCCTGGGAACTCCCCGCGGAGGCCGTGACGGCCCAGTACCGGGCCGTGGTGGACGACATCGGCGTCCAGGCCGTCAAGACCGGCATGCTGGCCTCCGCCGAACTGGTCGAAACGGTGGCCGCGCTGATCGCCGCCACCGACGCCCCCGCGGTCGTGGACCCGGTGGGCGTCTCGAAGCACGGGGACGCGCTGCTCGCCGCCTCCGCGCTGGACGCCGTACGCACCCGGCTGCTGCCCGCGGCCACCGTCGCCACGCCCAACCTCGACGAAGTGACGCAGCTCACCGGCGTCGTCGTGGAGACCGAGGACGACCTGCGGCGGGCCGCCGACGCGATCCTGGCCTACGGGCCCCGCTGGGCGCTCGTGAAGGGCGGCCACCTGGCCGCCGGCGACGAGGCGGTCGACCTGCTCACCGACGGCACCCAGGAGCTGTGGCTGCGGGCCCCGCGCCACGACAACCGGCACACCCACGGCACCGGCTGCACCCTGGCCAGCGCCGTCGCCGCCGGCCTCGCCAGGGGACTGGACGTCCCCGGCGCGGTCACCGCCGCCAAGGAGTACGTCACGGGCGCCATCGCCGCCGGCTTCGCGCTGGGCGGGGGCATCGGCCCGGTCGACCACGCCTGGCGCTGGCGCGGCTGAGCCGGGAGCGGACACCACCGAGCCCGGAGGGCGGCACTGCCGCGCCTCCGGGCTCGGGCGTTGGTTCAGGACAAAGAGAAAAGCCGGTCCACCGAGGTGGACCGGCTTTCAAGGCAACCGGAAGGGCTGCGCCACGACGGGAGCGTCAGCGCGAGACCTTGCCGGCCTTGATGCACGAGGTGCAGGCGTTGAGGCGCTTCGGCGTCCCACCGACCACGGCACGCACACGCTGGATGTTCGGGTTCCAGCGACGGGGCGTACGGCGGTGCGAGTGCGAGATGTTGTTGCCGAAGCCCGGCCCCTTGCCGCAAACGTCGCAGTTGGCAGCCACAGGTCACTCCAAAGACTTCAGATGCACTTACAGTGAAATCCGGCGCACCGGATCAGAGATCTGAAGTGGTTTGCCGGGGGAATGGCCCGATTCTCATCGGGCAACCGGAGCAGCATACAACGGCTGCTCCCGTACAAGAAAACTACCATGGCTCCCGCGGCCCCCGCCCCGGGCCCCGGACCACCCCGGCCCCCTTCGTTACCCTGCGGGTGCAGACCCCGCCGTCCACGGCAGTCCCAAGGAGGAACGCCCGGTGCCGCACGTGCCGCCCACCCTCGACGCCGACGCGGTACGCACCTGGAGCTCCCTCGCGCTGACCGCCCTGGGCCGCGCCCGCGAGGACATCGACGCGATCAACGTCTACCCCGTCGCCGACGGGGACACCGGCACGAACCTCTACCTGACCGCCGAGGCCGCCGCGCAGGCCGTCGAGGACGCCTTCGCGGCGGACCCGCCCTCCCTGGCCGACGCCGTACGCGCCTACGCGCACGGCGCGCTCATAGGCGCGCGGGGGAACTCGGGCACCATCCTGGCCCAGCTGCTGCGCGGCATGGCCGAGGTGCTGGCCGCCGGACCGGCGGCCGGACACGGGGCCGGACCGGCCGCCGGACAGGGGGAGGGGCAGACGGCCGGACCGGCCGGGGGCGGTGCCGGCGCCGGCGCCGCGGAGGCCGGCCGCCGGCTCGCCCACGCACTGGCCCGCGCCGCGGAGTCCGCCTACCAGGCCGTCGCCCATCCGGTCGAGGGCACGATGCTCACCGTGGCCTCCGCCGCGGCCCGGGCCGCCGGCAGTGCCGGCGAGGGGGCCGTCGCCGTCGCCTGGAGCGCGTACGACGCCGCGCGGACCGCCCTGGAGAAGACGCCGGGGCAGCTGGGCGTGCTGGGCCGGGCCGGGGTGGTCGACGCGGGGGGCTGCGGCGTGGTCGCCGTACTGGGGGCCCTGTGGCAGGCGCTGTCCGGGGGAGAGCTGGACCCCGAGCCCGTACGCGGTCCCGCGCTCGCCGTCCCCGTACAGCCCGACCCCTGCGAGCAGGACGCCGGCGCCGACGGGCCCGGCTACGAGGTGATCTTCCTCCTGGAGGCGCAGGACGAGCCCGTGGAGCTGCTGCGCGAGCGGCTCGACGCCCTCGGGGACTCCCTCGTGGTCGTCGGCGGGGAAGGCCTGTGGAACGTCCACGTGCACGTGGACGACCCGGGCGCCGCCGTCGAGGCCGGCATCGAGGCGGGCCGCCCGTACCGCATCCGCATCACCCACTTCGCCGACCAGCGGCGGGCCGCGCTCCCCGAGCGGGTCCAGCGCGCCGTCGTCGCCGTGGTCCCCGGCGAGGGCCTCGCCGGCCTCTGCGAGGAGGCGGGCGCCACCTGCGTCCTCGCCCGCCCGGGAGAGCCGCCGGCCCACGCCGAACTCCTCGACGCCATCCGCCGCGCCCACGCCCGCGAGGTCGTCCTGCTGCCCAACGACGCCGAACTCCGGCGGACCGCGGCAGGCGCCGCGGAACAGGCCCGGGCCGAGGGCGTCCGGGTCGCCGTGATCCCCACCCGCTCCGCCGTCCAGGGCCTGGCCGCCCTCGCCGTCCACGACCCCGACGGCAGCTTCGACGAGGACGTCGTCACCATGACCTCCGCCGCCGGCGCCACCCGGTACGGGGAACTCGCCGTCGCGGAGCGCCAGTCCTTCACCTCGGCCGGCATCTGCCAGGCCGGGGACGTGCTGGGACTGATCGAGGGCGACGTCGCCCTCATCGGCGACGAGCTCACCGCCACCGCCGAGGCGGTCCTCGCCCGGATGCTGGGCTCCGGCGGCGAACTCGTCACGCTGGTCCTCGGACCGGAGGTGCCGGAGGCCCTCGCCGAACGCCTGGAGACGTACGTACGCGAGCGCCACCTGGCCGTCGACACCGTCGTCTACCAGGGCGGACGGCACTCCGCCCCGCTCCTCATCGGCGTGGAATAGGCCGTGGCCACCGGATCGGGGTGCATCAGCCCGGTCCGAACGACACGGCCTGGCCCGGCTTGTCGGCGGCATGGTGTGCAATGGAACACGTGCCCGCGCTGGATGAACCACTCAAGAAGTCGCTCGGCCCCGCCACCGCCAAGGTGCTGGGCGAGCAGCTCGGCCTGCACACGGTCGGCGACCTGCTCCACCACTACCCCCGGCGGTACGCCGAGCGTGGGGAGCTGACCCCGCTCGCCGACCTCGGCGACCAGCTCGACGAGCACGTCACCGTCGTCGCCCAGGTCGCCGAGGCCCGCGTCCTCACCTTCAACGGCGGGCGCGGCAGACGGCTGGAGGTGACCATCACCGACGGGGCCGGCCGGCTCCAGCTGGTCTTCTTCGGCTCCGGCGTGCACAAGCCGCACAAGGAGCTGCTGCCCGGCAGCCGCGCGATGTTCGCCGGCAAGGTCGGCATGTTCAACCGCCGCCTCCAGCTCTCCCACCCCGCGTACGAGCTGCTCGGCGCCGACGCCGGAGCCTCCGCGGTCGACGCCTTCGCCAACCAGCTCATCCCGATCTACCCCGCCTGCGCCAAGCTGGAGAGCTGGAAGATCGCCAAGGCGGTCGACGCCGTCCTGCCCAGCGCCCAGGAGGCCGAGGACCCGCTGCCGCCCGCACTGCGCGAGGGCCGCGGCATGGTCACGCTCCCCGAGGCCCTCCTCAAGATCCACCGCCCGCGCACCAAGGCGGACATCGAACAGGCCCGCGAACGCCTGAAGTGGGACGAGGCCTTCGTCCTCCAGGTCGCCCTCGCCCGCCGCCGGTACGCCGACACCCAGCTCCCGGCGGTCGCCCGCAAGCCCGCCCCCGGCGGCCTCCTCGACGCCTTCGACGCCAAGCTCCCGTTCACCCTCACCGACGGCCAGCAGACCGTCTCCCGCGAGATCTTCGACGACCTCGCCACCGAACACCCCATGCACCGCCTCCTCCAGGGAGAGGTCGGATCGGGAAAGACGATGGTGGCCCTGCGGGCCATGCTGGCCGTGGTCGACTGCGGGGGGCAGGCCGCGATGCTGGCGCCCACCGAGGTGCTGGCCCAGCAGCACCACCGGTCCGTCACCGAGATGATGGGCGAGCTGGCCGAGGGGGGAATGCTCGGCGGCGCCGACCACGCCACCAAGGTCGTCCTGCTCACCGGGTCCATGGGCGCCGCCGCCCGGCGGCAGGCCCTACTGGACCTCGTCACCGGCGAGGCCGGGATCGTCATCGGCACCCACGCCCTGATCGAGGACAAGGTCCAGTTCCACGACCTCGGCCTGGTCGTGGTCGACGAGCAGCACCGCTTCGGCGTCGAGCAGCGCGACGCCCTGCGCGGCAAGGGCAAGCAGCCGCCGCACCTGCTGGTCATGACCGCCACCCCCATCCCGCGCACGGTCGCGATGACGGTCTTCGGCGACCTGGAGACCTCCGTGCTGGACCAGCTGCCCGCCGGCCGGTCCCCGATCGCCACCCACGTCGTGCCGGCCAAGGACAAGCCGCACTTCCTCGCCCGCACCTGGGAGCGCGTCCGCGAGGAGGTCGAGGGCGGCCACCAGGCGTACGTGGTCTGTCCCCGCATCGGGGACGAGGAGGACGAGAAGAAGGCGGCGAAGTCGGCGGAGGACGAGGCCGAGAAGCGGCCGCCGCTCGCCGTGCTCGACATCGCCGAGCAGCTGTCCGGGGGCCCGCTCGCCGGGCTCTCCGTCGAGGTGCTGCACGGCCGGATGGACCCCGCGGACAAGGACGACGTGATGCGCCGGTTCGCCGCCGGCGAGGTCCAGGTGCTCGTCGCCACCACCGTCATCGAGGTCGGCGTCAACGTCCCCAACTCCACCGTGATGGTGATCATGGACGCCGACCGGTTCGGCGTCTCCCAGCTCCACCAGCTGCGCGGCCGTGTCGGCCGTGGCTCCGCGGCCGGACTGTGCCTGCTGGTCAGCGAGATGCCGGAGGCCAGCCCGGCACGGGCCCGGCTCGCCGCGGTGGCCGCCACGCTCGACGGCTTCGAGCTGTCCCGGATCGACCTCGAACAGCGCCGCGAGGGCGACGTGCTCGGCCAGGCCCAGTCGGGCGTGCGCTCCTCGCTGAAGATGCTGGCCGTGATCGACGACGAGGAGGTCATCGCCCAGGCCCGCGAGGAGGCCGTCGCCGTGGTCACCGCCGATCCGGGCCTCGACGGCCTGCCCGCCCTGCGCACCGCGCTCGACGCCCTCCTCGACGAGGAGCGGGAGCAGTACCTGGAGAAGGGCTGACCGCCCCCGGAGAAGGCCTGACCGCCGCCGCGGGCGGCGCGCCGCGGCCCAGCGCCTATCGTGGAGTCGCCCCTGTGTTCCCCCCTGCCGTGAGGACCCGACTCAGATGACCCGCGTGATCGCCGGTGTGGCGGGCGGCCGCCGCCTGGCCGTGCCGCCCGGCACCGGCACCCGCCCCACCTCCGACCGGGCGCGCGAGGGGCTCTTCTCCACCTGGGAGTCCCTGCACGGCCCCCTCGCGGCCAGCCGTGTGCTCGACCTGTACGGCGGCTCAGGAGCCGTCGGCCTGGAGGCGCTCTCGCGGGGGGCGGCCCACGCCCTGCTGGTCGAGGCGGACGCCCGGGCCGGGAAGACCATCCGGGACAACATCCGGACGCTGGGGCTGCCCGGGGCCGAGTTCCGGGCGGGCAGAGCGGAGCAGATCGTGACGGGTCCGGCGCCCGGTGAGCCGTACGACATCGTGTTCCTGGACCCGCCGTACGTGGTGACCAACGACGATCTTTGCGAGATCCTCCTCACACTCCGCTCCCAGGGCTGGCTCACGGAGGACGCGCTCGTCACCGTGGAGCGCAGTACACGAGGCGGGGAGTTCCCGTGGCCGGACGGCTTCGAGCCGCTCCGGTCCAGGCGCTACGGCGAGGGCACCCTTTGGTACGGTCGCGCCGCCTCCACCAGCGGAGACTCATGATGACCGGGCCTGAGAGCGAGGGAGTTCGCGTGCGCCGCGCCGTCTGTCCGGGGTCCTTCGACCCCATCACCAACGGGCATCTCGACATCATCGGACGTGCCTCCCGGCTGTACGACGTCGTACACGTGGCCGTGATGATCAACCAGTCCAAGAAGGGCCTCTTCACGGTCGAGGAGCGGATCGAACTGATCCGCGAGGCCACGGCCGCGTACGGCAACGTCGAGGTCGAGTCCTTCCACGGCCTGCTCGTCGACTTCTGCAAGCAGCGGGACATCCCGGCCATCGTCAAGGGCCTCCGCGCGGTCAGCGACTTCGACTACGAGCTCCAGATGGCCCAGATGAACAACGGCCTCACGGGCGTCGAGACCCTCTTCGTCCCGACCAACCCCACCTACAGCTTCCTGTCCTCCTCCCTCGTGAAGGAGGTCGCGGCCTGGGGCGGCGACGTGTCCCACCTGCTGCCCCCGTCGGTCCACGCCGCGCTCGTCGAGCGCCTCGCGGACCGCTGAGGCGCTGACGGTCCGTCAGTCGGTGTCGGGCGGGGACCGGCTGGCCGTACAGTCGTCCCCGTCCGTACCGGAACCACCGAGAGAGTGCGAGCACAGGTGGACGTGCAGAAGAAGCTCGACGAGATCGTCGACACGGTGGCAGGCGCCCGCTCCATGCCCATGTCGGCCTCCTGTGTGGTCAACCGGGCCGAGCTGCTCGCCCTGCTCGAAGAGGTGCGCCAGGCCCTGCCCGGCTCCCTCGCGCAGGCGCAGGAGCTGATCGGCGGCCGCGAGCAGATGGTCGAGCAGGCCCGGCAGGAGGCCGAGCGGATCATCGAGTCGGCCCACGCCCAGCGCGGCTCGCTGATCTCCGACACCGAGGTCGCCCGCCGTTCCCAGGGCGAGGCCGACCGCATCCTGGCGGAGGCCCACCGCGAGGCCGAGGAGATCCGCGCCGAGGCCGACGACTACGTCGACAGCAAGCTGGCCAACTTCGAGGTCGTGCTGACCAAGACCATCGGCTCGGTGGACCGCGGCCGCGAGAAGCTGCTGGGCCGCGGCCAGGGCCTCTCCGGCCCCGGTGCCGCCTACGGCGACCCCCTCGACGGCCTCGGGGACCCGGACGCCCCCGAGGGCTCCCACGACCCGGAGACCCTGCGCCGCCAGGCGGACGAGTACGTGGACGCCAAGCTCGGCGCCTTCGAGGCGGTGCTCTCCAAGACGCTGGAGGCCGTCGGGCGGGGCCGCCAGAAGCTGGTGGGCCGGGTGGCCACGGACGACCTGCGCGAGCACATCGCCGCCCAGGACGCGGCGGAGGGCCGGCCCGGTGCCACCAGCGACGCGGACTTCCTGGCCGGCCTCGCGGAGCCGGCGGCGCCGGTGGCGGCCATCCCGGCCCAGGCGGCGCCCGCCGAGCCGGTGTGGGACGGCCGGCAGGACCCGTACGCGACGGGGGGCTACGCGGCCTCGTACGAGGGTCAGGACGCCTCGTACGCGTACCAGCAGCCGGACCCGTACCAGCAGCAGTACCAGCAGCAGCCGGACCCCTACGGCTACCAGCCCGACCCGTACGGCTACCAGCAGCAGCAGCCCGCCCCGCAGGCGGACGGCCGGCAGGCGCCGGGGGCCGCGCTCGACGAGACCAGCCTCTTCGACACGGGCCTGATCGACCTGGACCAGTTCCGTCAGTACGAGCAGGGGCGCTGACGGCCCCGGCCGTGAGCTGCGCGGACGGGCCGGTTTGGGTCCGGGGCGAGGCGCCGGGTATCCTGGCTCTTCGGTCGCGCGTATGCCCGCGATCCATGCTGCCCTGAGAGCCTCGCCCGAGGCGCCGGAGCGGCACCCCCCAGCGAATCCGAAAGCAGGAACGACCCTGAGCACCCGCCTCGACCACCGAAACCCGCTCGTGTTCGACACACGTGACCTGGGTCGGCGTCCTGGTGCCATGCAGAAGGTGTCCAGGACCGTCTCCGCCCCGGCGGACCTCGGACTCGCCGGCGTCATCGAGGTGCCCGAGGGCTCCTCGATGCAGATCGGCCTCCGTCTGGAGTCGGTCATGGAAGGGGTGCTCGTCACAGGCATCACCGTGGCAAAGGCCGTGGGGGAGTGCGTAAGGTGTCTGGAGCCGCTTGAGCTGGAGCTCAACGCGCGCTTCCAGGAACTGTTCTCGTACCCTGACGCCGATGGCCGGGGCCGCCCCAAGGCGGAACCGGACGACGACGCTGAGGACGACGAGGACAGGTACTTCGTCGAGGACGACCTGTTCGACCTCGAACCCGTGCTGCGGGACGCGGTGGTGCTCACACTGCCGTCGCAGCCGGTGTGCCGGGAGAACTGTCTCGGTCTGTGCCCCGAATGCGGGCTCAGCCTGAACGACGACCCGGACCACCACCATGAAGCCGTCGACATCCGTTGGGCGGCACTGCAGGGACTCGTCGTGACCGATCAGGACGACGAGAAGGACAACATGAGCGGCGCCGCATCCGGCGTCGACGAGAAGCAGGAGAAGTAGCCGTGGCTGTTCCGAAGCGGAAGATGTCGCGCAGCAACACGCGCCACCGCCGGTCGCAGTGGAAGGCTGCGGTCCCCACCCTGGTTTCGTGCGAGCGTTGCCAGGAGCCGAAGCAGCAGCACATCGCGTGCCCGAGCTGCGGCACCTACAACAAGCGCCAGGTCCTCGAGGTCTGAGCGGCTGGTGAGAGGCGCAATGTCTGAACTGTCCAGCGCCAAAAAGCAGGCAGACAGTAACAACGCGGCCTCGTCCCACACGCTTCTGGAAGGGCGGCTCGGGTATCAGCTCGAGTCCGCCCTTCTGGTGCGTGCGCTGACCCACCGTTCGTTCGCGTACGAGAACGGCGGTCTGCCCACCAACGAGCGGCTGGAGTTCCTCGGGGACTCCGTGCTCGGCCTGGTGGTCACCGACACGCTGTACCGCACCCACCCCGACCTGCCCGAAGGCCAGCTGGCCAAGCTGCGGGCCGCGGTGGTCAACTCGCGTGCGCTGGCGGAGGTCGGTCGCGGCCTCGAACTCGGTTCCTTCATCCGGCTCGGCCGGGGCGAGGAAGGCACCGGGGGCCGGGACAAGGCGTCCATCCTCGCCGACACCCTCGAAGCGGTGATCGGCGCGGTCTATCTCGACCAGGGTCTCGACGCGGCCTCGGAGCTGGTTCACCGGCTCTTCGACCCGCTGATCGAGAAGTCCTCGAACCTCGGTGCCGGGCTCGACTGGAAGACCAGTCTCCAGGAACTCACCGCGGCCGAGGGTCTGGGTGTGCCGGAGTACCTCGTCACCGAGACGGGTCCCGACCACGAGAAGACCTTCACTGCTGCCGCCCGCGTCGGTGGTGTCTCGTACGGCACCGGCACCGGCCGCAGCAAGAAGGAAGCGGAACAGCAGGCGGCGGAGTCCGCGTGGCGCGAGATCCGCGCCGCCGCGGACGAGCGCAAGAAGGCGGCCGAGGCCGCCGCGTCCGCAGAGCCGCAGGCCGATGGCGGGGCGCCGACGCCCGCCGCAGGCCCGGCCGCCGGCTGAGGCTTCCTTCCTGTTTCACGCACCGCCCGCTCCCGGTCCGCCGGGGGCGGGCGGCGGCGTTTCCGGCCGCCGGTGCGTGCGTGCCCGGTCCGTGCCAGGTCCGTGTTCGGTCGTTCCCTGCCCGTACCGTGCGCCGGGCGGGGTACGGGGCGATGTTCCGGGGTCCGCTCCGCGGTCCCGCCGCCCGCCGGTAGGCTCGGAGCATCCCAGGGGTCCCTGCCGCGGATCCGCGTCCTTCCGGAGGAACACCGTGCCCGAGCTGCCCGAGGTCGAGGTCGTACGCCGGGGCCTCGCACGCTGGGTCGCCGGTCGGACCGTGGCCGAGGCGGAGGTGCTGCACCCCCGCGCCGTACGCCGCCACCCGGCCGGCGGCGAGGACTTCGCGGCCCGGCTCAAGGGCGAGACCATCGGCGAGGCGCGGCGCCGCGGCAAGTACCTCTGGCTGCCGCTCGAGGGCCGGGAGACGTCGGTCCTGGGCCACCTGGGCATGAGCGGCCAGCTGCTCGTCCAGCCCGAAGACGCGCCGGACGAGAAGCACCTGCGCATCAGGCTCCGCTTCGACGACGCCCTCGGCACCGAGCTGCGCTTCGTCGACCAGCGCACCTTCGGCGGCCTCTCCCTGCACGAGAACACCCCGGACGGCCTGCCGGACGTCATCGCGCACATCGCCCGCGACCCCCTCGACCCGCTGTTCGACGAGACGGCGTACCACCTGGCCCTGCGCGCCCGCCGCACCACCGTCAAGCGGGCCCTGCTGGACCAGTCCCTGATCAGCGGCGTCGGCAACATCTACGCCGACGAGGCGCTCTGGCGCGCCCGGCTCCACTACGAGCGCCCCACCGCCACCCTCACCCGCCCGCGCAGCACCGAGCTGCTGGGACACGTGCGGGACGTGATGAACGCGGCCCTCGCGGTGGGCGGCACGAGCTTCGACAGCCTGTACGTGAACGTCAACGGCGAGTCGGGCTACTTCGACCGGTCCCTGGACGCGTACGGGCGCGAGGACCTGCCCTGCCGTCGCTGCGGCACCCCGGTGAGGCGCCGGCCGTGGATGAACCGGTCGAGCTACTTCTGCCCGCGCTGTCAGAGGGCGCCGCGCTCCGCGTCGTAGCGCTCACGTGCCGCGATGACCTGCGGCATGTCGGCCTCCACGAGGTCGATCAGCGCCATCAGGCGCTCCGCCACCCCGCGGCCCAGCGGGGTCAGCTCGTAGTCCACCCGCGGCGGGTTGGTCGGCTGCGCCTCGCGGTGCACGATCCCGTCCCGCTCCAGCGCGTGCAGGGTCTGCGACAGCATCTTCTCGCTGACGCCGTCCACGCGGCGGCGCAGCTCGTTGAACCGGCACGCCCCGTCGTACAGCGCCGTGACGGTCAGGCTTCCCCAGCGGCCGGTGACGTGCCCGAGGGTCTCCCGGGACGGACAGGCGCGGGCGAAGACGTCGAACGCCAGGTCTTCGCCGGCGGCGGTGGTCTCCACGCTCTCCATGAGGAACAGGGTACTCCGGGCACCGCCCACAGGTAAGCGCTAACCGGTAGCTTGCGCTTTCTAAAAGTTAGTGCTTACCTTTCTTCCGGCGCCGCGACCGGACGGACCGGTGCCGGACCCCGTCTGAGGAGAGAACCGCCGTGACCACCACGCACACCCCCGTCGTCTCGATCGCCTACCACTCCGGCTACGGCCACACCGCCGTGATCGCGGAGGCCGTCCGCGCCGGGGCCGCCGACACGGGCGCCACGGTGCACCTGATCAAGGTCGACGAGATCGACGACGCCCAGTGGGAGCTGCTCGACGGCTCGGACGCGATCGTCTTCGGCTCGCCGACGTACATGGGCACCGCCTCCGGCGCCTTCCACGTCTTCGCCGAGGCGACCTCGAAGCGCTGGTTCGGCGACGCCTGGCAGGACAAGCTCGCGGCCGGCTTCTCCAACTCCGGCTCGAAGAGCGGGGACAAGTCGCACACCCTCTCCTACTTCCAGACCCTGGCCGCGCAGCACGGCATGCACTGGGTCAACCTGGGCCTGAAGCCGGGCTGGAACTCCAGCACCGGTTCCGAGCACGACCTCAACCGCCTCGGCTTCTTCGCCGGTGCCGGCGCCCAGACCAACTCGGACGAGGGCCCCGACGCCGTGCACAAGGCCGACGTCGCGACCGCCGAGCACCTGGGCCGCCGGGTCGCCGAGACCGCCCGCGTCCTGCTGGCGGGCCGGGCGGCCGTGGCCGCCTGAGGCGCGACGCGCGGGTGAGCAGACGGGAGGGCCCCGGCACCATCACGATGGTGCCGGGGCCCTCCCGTCCGTGCTGTCCCCGCCCGGATCCCGGTGCGGGGTCCGGGTCAGAAGCCGAAGTCCTGGGTCCACCAGGGGCCGCCGGAGGCGAAGTGCGCGCCGACGCCCATGGTGCGGAACTCGCAGTTCAGGATGTTCGCGCGGTGGCCGGGGCTGTTCATCCAGGCCGCCATCACGGCGTCCGCGTCGCCCTGGCCGCGGGCGATGTTCTCGCCGCCCAGGCCGCCTATGCCGGCGCTGGAGGCGCGGTCCCAGGGGTTCGCGCCGTCGGGGTCGGTGTGGTCGAAGAAGCCGCGTACCGCCATGTCCTTGCTGAACGCGCCGGCCAGCGCGGCCAGCGGCTCGCTCTGGCGGACCGGGCGGCAGCCGGCCTGGGCGCGCTCCTGGTTCACCAGCGCGAGGACGGCGGCCTCGGCGGCGGTGGCCTCGTTCCGCGGCACGACCGGGGCGGAGGCCGGGACCCTCGTCGGGGTGGCCGACGGCTCGGGCCGCTCCGGCGCCTTGGTGCTCGCCTTCGGGGCGGGCTTCGCCGTGGGGGTCGGCTTGGCCGTCGGCGTGGGCTTCGCGGTCGGGGTGGGCTTCGCGGACGGCTTCGACGGGGCGGCCGGGGCCTTGCCCGAGGCGCCGGTCTGCGTACCGCTGTCCTTGAGGCTCTTCAGCCCGCTCGGCCGCTGTGCCGTGGTCTGCGTCCGGGGCTGCGGCGACCGGCTGGGCGACGACTGGGCCGTCGTCTTCGCCCCCGATTCCCCGTGGCCGCCCAGGACGAAGTTCTCGCCGACCGGCACCAGACCCGAGGTCACGGCGGCGGCGCCGAGCGCGACGGCCGCGGTCACCCCCAGCAGGCCGGTGCGTACGGGCGCGTTCCGCTTTCCGCGGCGGGGCGCGGGGCTCCGGTGGCGTCCCATCGGCAATGCCTTCCTTGCGTGCAAGATCAACCTTTACTCACCCAAATGGGTGAGGCTATTGCTGCGCGACTGTACGCCATGCGGCATGGCCGTGAAGTGCTCGTCTGCCAATCGGGCGGTTAGCGTTCACGCATGAATGAAGACGTCCGTATGACCGCGTGGGTGCGCGGCCGTGTGCAGGGAGTGGGCTTCCGGTGGTTCACCAGGGAGAACGCGATGACGATCGGGGGACTCACCGGATTCGCCCTCAATCTCGACGACGGGCGGGTACAGGTGGTGGCCGAAGGTCAACGTGAGAATTGCCACCGGCTCCTGGAATGGCTGCGGTCTTCCGACACGCCGGGGCGGGTGGACGGCGTCACCGAGATCTGGGGCATCCCGCGCGGCGGATACGACGGCTTCGGAATGCGCTGACCGGGGGTGACGTGCCGGTCACGCGGGGGGTGACGAGGTTCGCGGACCTCTTGCCGATCACGCCGCGACATGGAAGGCTCGGGAAGAGGATGATCTCGGCCGTCCACCATTCGGGCCCTCTGCGCCCCGCGGACCTGCACAGATGATCTCCGGGCCCTGACGCGGGCCGGGTTGCCCGCCGATACGGGGCGTGATCGTGTTGACCGTCAAACTTTTTGGTGAGACGCTGGAAGTCCCCGCGCACCTAGCTGTTTGACGGTGTTCGTCACGAGAACCGCAGTGACGGACAGGCACCGCCGGACTCCGCGGGTGCGATTCCCTCACGACCCACACCGCTTCGGTCGGTCACTCAGTGTGGAGGACCATCCATCATGGCAAAGGCGCTTCTCGGTTACGTCGGCGGTTCCGACCCGCGACTCCTCGCCGAGATGCGACGGCTTCAGCAGCGCGTCCAGGACCTGGAGTCCGAGCTCGTACGGATCCAGTCCGAGAACGACGCGCTGACGGCCGCCGCTCAGCACGGAGACTCGCTGCTGGACAGCATTGACATCGACGTACCCAAGGCGGAGCCTGCGCTCACCTGATCGCTTCGACCCGCTCGTTCGCTGTCACTACTCCCGCGTGATCTGCAAGGGACGCTTCGGCGTCCCTTCGTTCTTTTGCCCGGACGGAGACGGCGCACCGCCGGAGGTGGGCGGGGAGATTCTTTAACGTCTGATGTGCCCTGCACCTTCATATGTGAAACCGGAAGTGAAAGGTAGAGTCCGGCGGCGTGCACCTCAAGGCCCTGACCCTCCGCGGATTCAAATCCTTCGCCTCCGCGACCACGCTCCGCTTCGAGCCCGGCATCACCTGTGTCGTGGGCCCCAACGGCTCCGGCAAGTCGAATGTGGTGGACGCGCTTTCCTGGGTCATGGGTGAACAGGGAGCCAAGTCCCTGCGCGGCGGGAAGATGGAGGACGTCATCTTCGCGGGCACCACGGGCCGCCCGCCGCTCGGCCGTGCCGAGGTCTCCCTCACCATCGACAACTCCGACGGCGCGCTGCCCATCGAATACGCCGAGGTCACCATCACGCGGATCATGTTCCGCGGGGGCAGCAGCGAGTACCAGATCAACGGAGACACCTGCCGGCTCCTCGACATCCAGGAACTCCTCTCCGACTCCGGCATCGGCCGGGAGATGCACGTCATCGTCGGCCAGGGCCAGCTGGACTCCGTGCTCCACGCCGACCCCATGGGCCGCCGCGCCTTCATCGAGGAGGCGGCCGGCGTCCTCAAGCACCGCAAGCGCAAGGAGAAGGCGCTGCGGAAGCTCGACGCGATGCAGGCCAACCTCGCCCGCGTCCAGGACCTGACCGAGGAACTCCGCCGCCAGCTCAAGCCCCTGGGCCGGCAGGCCGCCGTGGCGCGCCGCGCCGCCGTGATCCAGGCCGACCTGCGCGACGCCCGGCTGCGCCTGCTGGCCGACGACCTGGTCACCCTGCGGGCCGCCCTGGCCGCCGAACTCGCCGACGAGGCGGCGCTCAAGGAGCGCAAGGAGGCCGCCGAGGCCGAACTGGCCGCCGCCCTGCGCCGCGAGGCCGAGCTGGAGGAGGCGGTGCGCGAACTGACACCGCGTCTCCAGCGCGCCCAGCAGACCTGGTACGAGCTGTCCCAGCTCGCCGAACGCGTGCGGGGCACCGTCTCGCTGGCCGATGCGCGGGTCAAGAGCGCCACGGCACCGGTCGAGGAGGAGCGCCGCGGCCGCGACCCCGAGGACATGGAGCGCGAGGCCGCCCGGATCCGCGAGCAGGAGGCGGAGCTGTCGGCCGCCCTGGAGGCGGCCGAACGGGCCCTGGAGGACACGGTCGCGCACCGGGCCGAGCTGGAGCGTTCGCTGGCGCTGGAGGAACGGCGCCTGAAGGACGTGGCACGGGCCATCGCGGACCGCCGCGAGGGGCTCGCCCGGCTGAGCGGCCAGGTGGGTGCGGCGCGTTCGCGGGCCGCCGCCGCGCAGGCCGAGATCGACCGGCTGGCCGAGGCCCGGGACGCGGCGGCCGAGCGTGCCGTGCGGGCCCAGGAGGAGTACGAGGAACTGCGGGCCGAGGTCGAGGCGCTGGACACCGGCGACGAGGCGCTGGCCGCGGAGCACGAGGCCGCGCGGGCCGAGCTGGCCGGGGCCGAAGCCGCCCTCGCCGGCACCCGGGACGCCCTGACCGCGGCGGAGCGGGAGCGGGCGGCGGTGCGCGCCCGGCACGACGCCCTGGCCCTGGGCCTGCGGCGCAAGGACGGTACGGGCGCCCTGCTGGCGGCGCGGGACCGGCTGGCCGGACTGCTGGGCCCGGCGGCGGAGCTGCTGTCGGTCACCCCGGGGTACGAGGTGCCGGTCGCGGCGGCGCTCGGGGCGGCGGCCGACGCGCTGGCCGTGGCCGACGCCGACGCCGCCGTGGCCGCCCTGCGGCACCTGCGCACCGCGGACGCCGGCCGGGCGACGCTGCTGGTGACGGGGGTCCAGGACGGCGCGGCCGGAACCGGCGGTGCGGGCATCCCGCACCCTGCGGCCGCGCCCGGTGACGCGGTGGCAACCGGGGCCGGGGGCCCTGACCCGGCCGCGGCACCCGGCTCCGCAGCGGGCCGCGTCCCGGCGCCTGCGGGGGAGCGGCACGGCGGCGCGGGAGCCGCGGGAGACGACGCGACGGCCCCGCCGACGGGTGCCGCCGAGGGGCAGGACGGCGGGGAGCGGGCCGGGGACCGGAGGCCGGACGGTCCCGCGGTCCTCGCCGAGGCCCCGGGCCGGGCGGCCCAGGTGGTTGCCGGCGTGCGCACCGTACCCGTGGCCGGCCTGGTCAACGGGCCCGCCGGGGCGCTGGCGGCCGTGCGCTGGGTGGTGCGCGACTTCGTGCTGGTGGACACGCTCGACGCGGCCGCCGAACTGGTGCGCGGGCGCGGGGACCTGGTCGCCGTCACGGCCGACGGCGACGTGCTCGGGCCGCACCTCGCGTACGGCGGCGCCGCCGGCGCGCCCAGCCTGCTGGAGGTGCAGGCCTCCGTCGACGAGGCGGCGGCCCGGCTCGTCGAGCTCGACGGCCGCTGCGGAGAACTGACGGAGGAGCAGGAGGCCGCCGGGGCACGGCGGGCCGGGTGCGCGGCCCGGGTGGAGGAGCTCGGCGAACGCCGGCGCGCAGCGGAGAAGGCGAAGTCCGGCGTGGCGCAGCAGCTGGGCCGGCTGGCCGGCCAGGCGCGGGGCGCCGCCGGCGAGGCCGAGCGCGCCACCACCGCTGCGGCCAAGGCCCAGGACGCCCTGGAGCGGGCCCTCGAAGAGGCCGAGGAGCTGGCCGCCCGGCTGGTGACGGCCGAGGAGATGCCCGCGGAGGAGGAGCCGGACAACGCGGTGCGCGACCGCCTCGCGGCCGACGGCGCCAACGCCCGGCAGACCGAGATGGAGGCCCGCCTCCAGCTGCGTACCCACGAGGAGCGCGTCAAGGGGCTGGCCGGCCGGGCCGATGCCCTCGACCGCGGGGCCAGGGCCGAACGCGAGGCCCGCGCCAGGGCCGAGCGGAGGCGGGCACGGCTGCGCCACGAGGCGGCGGTGGCCTCCGCGGTCGGCGCCGGCACGCGGCAGCTGCTGGCCCACATCGAGGTCTCGCTCGGCCGGGCCAGGGCCGAGCGCGAGGCCGCCGAGCAGGCCAAGGGCGTCCGCGAGCAGCAGCTCGCGCACGAGCGCAACCACGGCCGGGACCTCAAGGGCGAGCTGGACAAGCTCACCGACTCCGTCCACCGCGGGGAGGTGCTGGGCGCCGAGAAGCGGCTGCGCATCGAGGCCCTGGAGGCCAGGTCCCTGGAGGAGCTGGGCGTCGAGCCGGCCGGCCTGGTCGCCGAGTACGGGCCCGACCAGCCCGTACCGCCCTCGCCGCCCGCCGAGGGCGAGGAGCTGCCCGAGGACCCCGACCACCCGCGCAACCGGCCGGGTCCCTTCGTCCGCGCGCAGCAGGAGAAGCGGCTGAAGGCCGCCGAGCGCGCGTACCAGCAGCTGGGCAAGGTCAACCCGCTGGCCCTGGAGGAGTTCGCCGCCCTGGAGGACCGGCACAAGTTCCTGAGCGAGCAGCTGGACGACCTGCGGAAGACCCGTGCCGACCTGCTCCAGGTGGTGAAGGAGGTCGACGAGCGCGTCGAGCAGGTCTTCACCGAGGCCTACCGGGACACCGCCCGCGAGTTCGAGGGGGTCTTCTCCCGGCTCTTCCCGGGCGGCGAGGGGCGGCTCGTGCTGACCGACCCGGACAACATGCTCACCACGGGCGTCGACGTCGAGGCCCGTCCGCCGGGCAAGAAGGTGAAGCGGCTCTCGCTGCTCTCGGGCGGCGAGCGGTCGCTGACGGCCGTGGCCATGCTCGTGTCGATCTTCAAGGCCCGGCCCAGTCCCTTCTACGTGATGGACGAGGTCGAGGCCGCTCTGGACGACACCAACCTCCAGCGGCTGATCCGGATCATGCAGGAGCTCCAGGAGAGCTCCCAGCTGATCGTGATCACGCACCAGAAGCGCACGATGGAGGTCGCGGACGCCCTCTACGGCGTTTCGATGCAGGGCGACGGGGTGTCCAAGGTGATCAGCCAGCGCCTCCGCTAGGAGCGACTGGCCGACCTGGTGGGTTCATCTCTTGAAGTCATGGCCTGAAGTCTTCGGGTGAAGCGAACCCGGCACCCGCTATTGACTTCAAAAAGTGAACACATAAGCTCTGGTGGCTGCCTCTCGTCTTCAGGTGCGCGCGATCTTGACCTGTGCGCAACTAGGAGGACGGACGAAACCCCACGGAGCACACCTTGACCAGCACAGCGAAGGCGCCCGCGCCGGGCGGCGGCAACGCCTCCCAGCCCGATCACCTCGGCCACGTCATCTTCATCACCGCGGCCGCGGCGATGGGCGGTTTCCTCTTCGGCTACGACAGCTCCGTGATCAACGGCGCCGTCGAGGCCATCCGGGACCGCTTCGACATCGGCTCCGAGGCCCTGGCCCAGGTCATCGCCGCCGCGCTGATCGGCTGCGCCTTCGGTGCGGCCACCGCCGGCCGGATCGCCGACCGGATCGGCCGCATCCGGGTCATGCAGATCGCCGCCGTGCTCTTCACCGCCAGCGCCATCGGCTCGGCCCTGCCCTTCGCCCTGTGGGACCTGGCGATGTGGCGGGTCATCGGCGGCTTCGGCATCGGCATGGCCTCGGTGATCGGCCCCGCCTACATCGCCGAGGTCTCGCCCCCCGCCTACCGCGGCCGGCTCGCCTCGTTCCAGCAGGCCGCCATCGTCATCGGCATCGCCATCTCGCAACTGGTCAACTGGGGCATCCTCAACCTCGCCGACGGCGACCAGCGCGGCGAGATCGGCGGCCTGGAGGCCTGGCAGTGGATGCTGGGCGTGATGGTGGTCCCGGCCGTGATCTACGGCCTGCTCTCCTTCGTGATCCCCGAGTCCCCGCGCTTCCTGATCTCCGTCGGCCGCGAGGAGACCGCCAAGAAGGTGCTCGCCGAGGTCGAGGGCTCCCACGTGGACCTGGACGCGCGTGTCGCGGAGATCCGTCACGCCATGAGCTCCGAGGTGAAGTCCACCTTCAAGGACCTGCGCGGCGGGCGCTTCGGCCTGCTGCCCATCGTCTGGATCGGCATCGGCCTGTCCGTCTTCCAGCAGCTCGTCGGCATCAACGTGATCTTCTACTACAGCTCCTCGCTGTGGCAGTCCGTCGGCATCGACCCGACCAGCTCGTTCCTCTACTCCTTCACCACGTCGATCATCAACATCATCGGCACCGTGATCGCGATGATCTTCGTGGACCGGATCGGCCGCAAGCCGCTGGCCCTGATCGGCTCGATCGGCATGGCCGTCTCCCTCGCGGCGTGCGCGTGGGCCTTCTCGTACAAGCAGGAGATCAACGGGGAGATCTCCATGCCGCACGACCAGGGCATCGTCGCCCTCGTCGCCGCGCACTCCTTCGTCCTCTTCTTCGCCCTCTCCTGGGGCGTGGTGGTCTGGGTCCTGCTCGGCGAGATGTTCCCCAACCGCATCCGGGCCGCCGCGCTGGGCGTGGCCGCCGCCGCCCAGTGGGTCGCGAACTGGGCCATCACGGTCACCTTCCCGACCCTGTCCGACTGGAACCTGTCGGGCGCGTACGTGATCTACACCTGCTTCGCCGTGCTCTCGATCCCCTTCGTCATCAAGTTCGTGCCGGAGACCAAGGGCAAGGCGCTGGAGGAGATGGGCTGATCAACCCCCGCCCCGCCCGCTCCTCGAACGACGGCACCGCCCCGGCCCCTCCTCGGGCCGGGGCGGTGTCCGTCCACCGGCGCACCGCCGGCCTCGGGGGTCAGCCCTTTAGGCGGGGCAGCACCTGCTCGCAGAGCAGCTGCAGGCTCCGCCAGCCCTCGTCCACCGGCATCCCGCCGCACAGCGGGTGCAGCACCAGGTTCCCCGCCTCGCCCGCGCCGCGGGCGTACGCGACCGCCTCGTCCGGGGTGAGGATCCGGTACACGCCCTCCGCGCGCAGCTCCTCGACCGTCCGGGCGGTGGACCGTACCGCCGAGCGGATGTCCTTGGACTGCCAGGACGCGTACATGCCGGCCTCGTGCAGGAAGTGCCGGCCGTACTCGGCCCACGCCCGGTCCGGGTCCTCCGCCACGTGCAGCAGCGGGGTCTCGGCGGCCGGCATCATGCAGAAGCCCTCGGTGCCGTGCTCGGCCAGCTGGGCCTGGTAGTACGCCTCCAGCTCCGGCAGGTGCGCGCTCGGGAAGAACGGCAGCCCGAGCCGCGCCGCCCGCCGGGCCGCCGCGCGGGAGCTGCCGCCGACCAGCAGCAGCGGGTGCGGCCGCGTGTAGGGAACGGGCGTGACCCGCACCGTCCGCCCGCGGTACTCGAAGGGCTCGCCGGTCCACGCCTTCAGCAGGGTCTCCAGCAGTTCGTCCTGGAGCCTGCCGCGCCTGCCCCACTCCACCCCGTGCTGCTCGTACTCCTCGGGGCGGTACCCGATGCCGGCGACGGTCACCAGGCGTCCGCCGCTCAGCAGGTCGAGCACCGCCACGTCCTCGGCGACGCGCAGCGGGTCGTACAGCGGGCCGATGATCGCCGAGACGGTGACCGCGATCCGGCGGGTGGCGCCGAACACGGCCCCGGCGAAGGCGAAGGGGGAGGGCAGCCAGTTGTTGTCCGTGCCGTGGTGCTCCTCGGTCTGGACGGTGTCGATGCCGCGGTCGTCCGCGTACACCGCCATCTCCAGCGCGGCCTTGTAGCGGGCCGAGAGGGACTCCGGGGTCCCCTCCGGGTCGACGAGATTGAACCGGGCCACGGTGATGGGCATGGAGAGTCCCCCTTCGCCGGATGCTGGACCGGCCGGGAGGGGCCGGGCGAAGGGGGACGTTAGCTGACGTGGCGTCAGTTGGACAGGGATCCGGCGGGCTCGCGTTCCGCTTCCGGCCCCGCCCCCTCCGGCCGCTCCGTGCGGGCCGGCCCGGCGGCGTGCGGCAGTACGGCGTACAGCAGGCCGGAGGTGACGATGCCCGCCACCCAGCCCAGGCCGTTCCCGCCGATCCACGTGCCGGCGAGCGGCCCGGCGAACCAGTCGACCTTCGTGAACAGCAGCCCCACCAGCAGCGCCGCGCCCCAGGCCGTCATCGCCTGCCAGGCGAAGCCGCCCCGGTACCAGTACGCGCTGGAGCGGCCGGTGTCGAGCAGGGCGCGCGCGTCGTACGCGCGGCCGCGCCACAGGTCCACGCCGAACACGCCGATCCAGGCGGAGAAGGCGACGGCGAGCAGGGTCAGGAAGGAGATGAAGGAGCCGAAGAAGCTCGTGGCGACGACCATCAGCAGGAAGCCGAAGACCAGGCTGATCGCGGCGTTCACGCTCACCGCCCACGCGCGCGGCACCCTGATGCCCAGGGTCTGCGCGGTGAAGCCGGCCGAGTACATGGACATCGAGTTGATCAGCAGCATCCCCACCAGGGCGACCAGCAGGTACGGGACGGCGATCCAGGTGGGCAGCAGCTCGCCGATGAAGGAGACCGGGTCCTGCGCGGTGGCCAGGTCCGGAGTGCCCACCGCCATCACCGCGCCCATGAGCACCATCGGGACCACGACGAGCGCGGCGCCGCCGATCGTCGCGCCGACCATGCCGCGGGAGGACGCGGTGCGCGGCAGGTAGCGCGTGAAGTCCGGGCCGGACGGCACCCAGCTGAGGCCGCCCGCGGCGATCGTGCCGATGCCCGCGACCATCATGGCCGTCGACCCGGCCGGCTTGGCGAAGACCGCGGACCAGTCGGTCTCGGCGACCAGGTAGCCGAGGACGGCCACGCTGAAGCCGCCGAAGAGGTACGTCGACCACCTGCTGCACACCCGCAGGGCGTTGATGCCCAGACCCGAGACGAGGAAGGTGCAGCCGACGAACAGCAGCAGCGTGACCACGATCAGGACGGTGTTGCTCTTCACCCCGAACAGCAGGTCCAGCACGGTCAGGACGGCGTAGGCGCCGCTGACCGCGTTGATGGTCTCCCAGCCCCAGCGGGCGATCCAGATCAGCGCGCCGGGGAAGAGGTTGCCGCGCTGCCCGAAGACCGCGCGGGACAGCGCCATGCCCGGCGCGCCGCCCCGCTTGCCCGCGATGGAGATCAGGCCGACCAGCCCGTACGAGACGACCGGCGCGACGACGGCGACGACCAGCACCTGCCACAGGTTGAGCCCGTTGAAGATCACCAGGCCGGCGCCCATGGTCAGCAGCAGCACGCTGATGTTGGCCGCGACCCAGGTCGGCACCAGCTCACGGACGCGGCCGCCGCGCTCGTGGTCCGGGACCGGCTCCAGGCCGCGGGTCTCTATCGCGCCGTCGGGCTCGGCGGACTCGGCAGGCATCGACGCTCCGTGGGGCAGGGGAAAGGGCGGAATCCGTACAGACGGGGGAAGTCGTCCATCATCGTAGATTCACACCGAAAAGCCCAAACAGAGGCTTAAGCCCTTGTGGCAACCTCCGAGGTCCCCGCCCCGCGGCGGCCGTGGCCGATACTGGTCGAGTTATGGAAATCCTGATTCTCGCTGTAGTCATCGCCCTGGTCGCGGTCGGCGCGATCACCGGGCTCGTGGTCAGCGGCCGCAAGAAGAAGCAGCTGCCGCCCACGGCGCCGACGAGCACGCCGACCATCACTGTCCCGCCCGCGGAACCGCAGGTGGGGGAGGACGCCGCGCAGACGGCGGAGGAACCGCGCCGCACGATCGAAGAGGTCGTGCTCCCCGAGGCGGAGGCGCGCACCCCGGTCGCCGTCGAGGAACCGGCCGCGGAGCCGGAGGCCCCGGCCGCCCCCGAGATCGAGGTGCCCGAGCCCACCGCCGGCCGCCTGGTCCGGCTGCGCGCCCGCCTCTCGCGCTCCCAGAACTCGCTCGGGAAGGGCCTGCTCACGCTGCTCTCCCGCGAGCACCTCGACGAGGACACCTGGGAGGAGATCGAGGAGACCCTGCTCGTCGCGGACGTCGGCGTCGCCCCCACCCAGGAGCTGGTCGACCGGCTCCGCGAGCGGGTCAAGGTGCTCGGCACCCGCACCCCCGAGGAGCTGCGCGCGCTGCTGCGCGAGGAGCTCGTGGCCATCATCGGCCCCGACATGGACCGCCAGGTCAAGACCGAGAGCGGCCTCGACACCCCCGGTGTCGTGATGGTCGTCGGCGTCAACGGCACCGGCAAGACCACCACCACCGGCAAGCTCGCCCGCGTCCTCGTCGCCGACGGCCGCAGCGTGGTGCTGGGCGCGGCCGACACCTTCCGCGCCGCCGCGGCGGACCAGCTCCAGACCTGGGGCGAGCGCGTGGGCGCCCGTACCGTCCGCGGCCCCGAGGGCGGCGACCCAGCCTCCATCGCGTTCGACGCGGTCAAGGAGGGCATCGCCGAAGGCGCCGACGTGGTGCTCATCGACACCGCGGGCCGGCTGCACACCAAGACCGGCCTGATGGACGAGCTCGGCAAGGTCAAGCGCGTCGTCGAGAAGCACGGCCCGCTGGACGAGATCCTGCTCGTCCTCGACGCCACCACCGGCCAGAACGGCCTGGTCCAGGCCCGCGTGTTCGCCGAGGTCGTGGACATCACCGGCATCGTGCTCACGAAGCTCGACGGCACCGCCAAGGGCGGCATCGTCATCGCCGTCCAGCGCGAGCTGGGCGTCCCCGTCAAGCTCGTCGGCCTCGGCGAGGGCGCGGACGACCTGGCCCCCTTCGAGCCCGGCGCGTTCGTCGACGCCCTGATCGGCGACTGACCGCGCGTACGCCGCTCCGTGCCGGCCGGCACGACCCCGTACGCGAGGACGCCCCCGCACCGACCGGTGCGCGGGGCGTCCTCGCGTACGGGGGGAGGGGCCCGGTCAGAAGCGGTGCAGGCGGTGGCAGATGTACGCCAGCGTGCCCAGCAGCAGCCGCGCCTGCGGCGGCCGGCCCGCCGTGTCCAGCGTCGGCGGCCGCAGCCAGCCCACCGCGCCGAGCCCGGAGCGGTCCGAGGGCGGCGCGGTGACGAACGTACCGGGGCCCAGCGCGCGCAGGTCGAGGTCCGCGTCGTCCCAGCCCATCCGGTACAGCAGCCCCGGCAGCTCCGCCGCCGCACCCGGCGCCACGAAGAACTGCGCCCGGCCGGCCGGGGTCACCGCCACCGGGCCCAGCGGCAGCCCCATCCGCTCCAGCCGGACCAGCGCCCGCCGCCCGGCCTCCTCCGCGACCTCGATGACGTCGAAGGACCGGCCCACCGGGAGCAGCACCGCGGCGCCGGGGAACGCGCCCCACGCCTCGGTCACCTCGTCCAGGGTCGCCCCCGCGGGCACCTCGGCCCCGAAGGTCAGCGGATGCGCCCCGGGCGCGGCGCACTGCGCGTCCCCGCAGGAGCACTCCCCGGCGGCCGAGGCGCGCGTCCCGGGGACCACGTCCCAGCCCCACAGTCCGGTGTACTCCGCCACTGCTGTGCACTCCGACATCCGGCCCCGGCGCCGGGACCCGGACCGGAACTCCTTGGTGCCCCGGCTGCTGCCGATCGTGAAGCCCATGCCCCCTCCAACGGGTCCAACTCGCCGGTGGTTACGAGGCCGGTGCGGACGGGACGTCGCGGCGCTGCCCGGCGCACTCCTCGCAGTGCGCGCCCCGCCGCACATCCCTCCGCCCGGCCGCTGCCACTTAACGCGTGCCGTGTCCAGTGAATCGCGCTTCGTGGGTGGCGAGTTCATTCGAAGGGGTGGCGAATGGTGGCGTTTCTGGAATCGACCTCGCCGTAGGGGTGATCGTAGGATTACTTTCGGTGCACACACCCCGACGGCGCACACATCCATGGGTATGCCGGAGGCAAGGCGGCCGCCGGCCGGCCGCGGCCGGGGTGGATGCGAAGAGGCCGAGCGGATGGGGGCGTTCCAGTGAGCGGCAACGGCGCAAGCGGAACACAAGCCGAGAAGCGCCCGAACGAACAGCTGAGCTCGTGGTTCGTGCGCAGCGGCTGGTCCAAGGGCGAGCTGGCCCGTCAGGTCAACCGCCGGGCACGCCAGTTGGGCGCCCACCACATCAGCACGGACACCTCCCGCGTGCGCCGCTGGCTCGACGGTGAGCAGCCCCGCGAGCCCATCCCGCGGATCCTCTCCGAGCTGTTCTCCGAGCGCTTCGGCGCCGTCGTCGCCATCGAGGACCTCGGCCTGCGCAGCGCCCACCAGTCGCCGTCCGTTTCCGGGGTCGACCTCCCCTGGGCGGGCCCCCAGACCGTCGCCCTCCTCAGCGAGTTCTCGCGCAGCGACCTCATGCTCGCCCGCCGGGGCTTCCTCGGCACCTCGCTCGCACTCTCCGCCGGCCCCGCCCTCATCGAGCCGATGCAGCGCTGGCTCGTGCCCGTCCCGGCCGCCGACCCGGGACCGCGCGAGAGCGGGCCGGCGGGCCGTCGCCCGCCCCGCCTCTCCGAGCCCGAGCTGGACCTCCTCGAAGCGACCACCGTGATGTTCCGCCAGTGGGACGCCCAGTGCGGCGGCGGCCTGCGCCGCAAGGCCGTGGTCGGCCAGCTCCACGAGGTCACCGACCTCCTCCAGGAACCCCACCCCGCCGCCACGATGAAGCGGCTCTTCAAGGTCGCCGCGGAACTGGCCGAACTCGCCGGGTGGATGAGCTACGACATCGGCCTCCAGCCGACCGCCCAGAAGTACTTCGTGCTCGGCCTGCACGCCGCCAAGGAGGCCGGCGACAAGCCCCTGGGCTCGTACATCCTCTCCAACATGAGCCGGCAGATGATCCACCTCGGCCGCCCCGAGGACGCCCTGGAGCTCATCCACCTCGCCCAGTACGGCAGCCGCGACTGCGCCACGCCCCGCACCCAGGCCATGCTGTATGCGATGGAGGCCCGCGCGTACGCGAACATGGGCCAGCCCAGCCGCTGCAAGCGCGCCGTCCGGATGGCCGAGGACACCTTCGCCGACGTGGGCCTGGGCGGCGAGCCCGAGCCGGACTGGATCCGCTTCTTCTCCGAGGCCGAGCTCAACGGCGAGAACTCCCACTCCTACCGCGACCTCGCCTACGTCGCCGGGCGCAGCCCGATGTACGCGTCCATGGCCGAGCCGGTGATGGAGCGGGCCGTCGACCTCTTCCAGAAGGACGACGAGCACCAGCGCTCGTACGCCCTGAACCTTATCGGCATGGCCACCGTCCACCTCCTCCAGCGGCAGCCCGAGCAGGCCGCCGCCATGGCCGAGCGCGGCCTGGTGGTGGCCAGAAAGATACGGTCCGAGCGGGTGAACACCCGGCTCCGGAAGACCGTGGACACGGCCGTCCGCGCATACGGGGACGTCGCCGAGATCGTCTCCCTCACCGAGCACCTGGCCGCCCAGCTGCCCGAGACGGCGGAGGCCGTCTAGCGGCCCGCCCCGGGCCCGTAAAGCCCCGGCCGCGGCAGTCACCCCGTTAGCCCGACTCGGCTCCCCCATTGCCAGGTCACCGGGTGCTGCCGCGGCCGGCCCGTGTCCGGACCCGGCCCCGCCGGGTCCGGAGCCCGTTCATGGGGGCGTAACACGTCCGACTCCTTCGTCACCGCCGCGAAACATCGAGCGGCAACGCCGGAAACCGGCCTGCGCGAATCTCTGGGCCATAACCGGCCAGCCAGCCGGGACGGCCAGCCCCCTTGCGCCGTCAGGTTCCCACGATCGCCCGCACGCGACGTACCGACGACGAGGAGACGCCGATGGCCCCAGCCATCACGACCCTTGCCGCAGACGCCCCCGAGCTGTCTGCAGCCAACACCGGGTTCATGCTCATCTGCTCCGCCCTGGTCATGCTCATGACCCCCGGGCTCGCCTTCTTCTACGGCGGCATGGTCCGCGTGAAGAGCAGCCTCAACATGCTGATGATGAGCTTCATCAGCCTCGGGATCGTGACGATCCTCTGGGTGCTCTACGGCTTCAGCCTCGCCTTCGGGACCGACTCCGGCTCGCTCATCGGCTGGAACTCCGACTACGTCGGCCTCGGCAACATCGGCCTGACGGAGCTGTGGGACGGCTACACCATCCCCGTCTACGTCTTCGCCGTCTTCCAGCTGATGTTCGCGATCATCACCCCCGCACTGATCAGCGGCGCCCTCGCGGACCGCGTCAAGTTCTCTGCCTGGGTGCTCTTCACCGCCCTCTGGGTCACCGTCGTCTACTTCCCCGTCGCCCACTGGGTCTGGGGCACCGGCGGCTGGCTCTTCGAAATGGGCGTCATCGACTTCGCCGGCGGCACCGCGGTCCACATCAACGCCGGCGCCGCGGCCCTCGGAGTGATCCTCGTCATCGGCAAGCGCGTCGGCTTCAAGAAGGACCCGATGCGCCCCCACAGCCTCCCGCTGGTCATGCTCGGCGCCGGCCTGCTGTGGTTCGGCTGGTTCGGCTTCAACGCCGGCTCCTGGCTCGGCAACGACGACGGCGTCGGCGCCGTGATGTTCGTCAACACGCAGGTCGCCACCGCCGCCGCCATGCTCGCCTGGCTCGGCTACGAGAAGCTGCGCCACGGCTCCTTCACCACCCTGGGCGCCGCCTCCGGCGCCGTCGCCGGCCTCGTCGCCATCACCCCCTCCGGCGGCTCCTGCTCCCCGCTCGGCGCCATCGCCATCGGCGCGATCGCCGGCCTCCTGTGCGCCATGGCCGTGGGCCTGAAGTACAAGCTCGGCTACGACGACTCCCTCGACGTCATCGGCGTCCACCTCGTCGGCGGCGTCGTCGGCTCCCTCCTCGTCGGCCTCTTCGCCACCGGCGGCGTCCAGTCCAAGGCCAAGGGCCTCCTCTACGGCGGCGGCTTCGAGCAGCTCGGCAAGCAGGCCGTCGGCGTCTTCGCGGTCCTCGCCTACTCTCTGGTCGCGTCCGCGCTGCTCGCCTTCCTGCTCGACAAGACGATCGGGATGCGCGTCTCCGAGGACGACGAGGTCTCCGGCATCGACCAGGTCGAGCACGCCGAGACCGCGTACGACTTCAGCGGAGCCGGCGGGGGTGGGGGCGGCCGCCCCCCCCCCCCCCGCGCCCCCCCCCCCCCCGCCCCCCCAACCGGGGCCCCCCCCAACAACACAACCCGCACCTGGAACCCCCCAAACAGGACGAGATCCAGCACGCCCACCAGCAC
>NZ_JBIVZG010000001.1:562843-621246 GCF_044759445.1 Streptomyces sp. NPDC101118
AGTTTTCGTTGGTGTTGCGGGTCTCGGTGGACGTCGTTGTCTCGGGAAGCCACCGGGGGGCGGGGGGGGGGGGGGCGGGGGGGGGGGGGGGGGGGGGGGGGGGGCCGCCCCCCCCCCCCGCCACCGCCGTCGCCGCCCCCGCCCAGGACGCCAAGAAGGTGGACGCATGAAGCTCATCACCGCGATCGTGAAGCCCCACAAGCTGGACGAGATCAAGGAGGCCCTCCAGACCTTCGGGGTCCAGGGACTCACGGTCACCGAGGCCAGCGGGTACGGCCGCCAGCGCGGCCACACCGAGGTCTACCGCGGCGCCGAGTACACCGTCGACCTCGTTCCGAAGATCCGCATCGAGGTCGTCGTGTCCGACGACGACGCGGCCGACGTCATGGAGATCGTCGTCAAGGCCGCCCGGACCGGCAAGATCGGTGACGGCAAGGTCTGGAGCGTCCCGGTCGACTCCGTCGTCCGCGTACGCACCGGCGAGCGCGGCGCGGACGCGCTCTAGGAAACGGAGCCCTTGGGTGACGAGCGTCGAAGAGAAAACCGAACAGGCCGACTCGGGACCCAGCGGTTACGCGGCGGCCCGGCTGCGACTCCTCCAGGAGGAGTCGCGGTCCGGGCCGCCGCGCCGTTCCGCCCTGGCGTCCCTCACCGACGACTGGCTGGCCGCCCTCTTCACGGCGGCCGCACGCGAAACCGGCGTACGGTCCGCCGCCCTGGTCGCCGTCGGCGGCTACGGCCGCGCCGAACTCTCCCCCCGCAGCGACCTCGACCTGCTGCTCCTCCACGACGGCAAGGCCGACCCGGGCGCCATCGCCGCCCTGGCCGACCGCGTCTGGTACCCCGTCTGGGACCTCGGACTGGCCCTCGACCACTCCGTCCGCACCCCCGCACAGGCCCGCAAGACCGCCGCCGAGGACCTCAAGGTCCACCTCGGCCTCCTCGACGCCCGGCCCGTCGCGGGCGACCTCGGCCTGGTCGCCGGCCTGCGCACCGCCGTCCTCGCCGACTGGCGCAACCAGGCCCCCCGGCGGCTCCCCGAACTCGCCGAGCTGGGCCGCGAGCGCGCCGAACGCGCCGGAGAGCTCCGCTTCCTGCTGGAACCCGACCTCAAGGAGGCCCGCGGCGGCCTCCGCGACCTCACCGCCCTGCGGGCCGTCGCCGCCT
This sequence comes from Streptomyces sp. NPDC101118, assembly GCF_044759445.1. Lineage (NCBI taxonomy): Bacteria > Bacillati > Actinomycetota > Actinomycetes > Kitasatosporales > Streptomycetaceae > Streptomyces > Streptomyces sp. NPDC101118. The sequence goes on from NZ_JBIVZG010000001.1 coordinate 564,011, forward strand.
CCTGGCTCGCCGACGCCCCCCGCGAGGGCCTCGCCGACGCCCGGCGCGCCCTCCTCGACGCCCGGGACGCCCTGCACCTGGCCACCGGCCGCGCCACCGACCGGCTCGCCCTCCAGGAACAGGACCAGGTGGCCGCCTCCCTCGGACTGCTGGACGCCGACGCGCTCCTGCGGCAGGTCTACGAGGCCGCCCGCGTCGTCTCGTACGCCGGCGACGTCACCTGGCGCGAGGTCGGCCGCGTCCTGCGGGCCCGCTCGGCCCGGCCCCGGCTGCGCGGACTGCTCGGCGGCCGGGGGAACGCCGTCGAGCGTGCCCCGCTCGCCGAGGGCGTCGTCGAACAGGACGGCGAGGTCGTGCTGGCCCTGGCCGCCCGCCCCGAACGCGACCCCGGACTGCCCCTGCGGTTCGCGGCCGCCGCCGCCCAGGCCGGGCTGCCCGTCTCCCCGCACGCCGTACGCCGCCTCGCCGCCCAGACCAAGCCGCTCCCCGTGCCCTGGCCCGCCGAGGCGCGCGAACAGCTGGTCACCCTGCTCGGCGCCGGCGAACCCACCGTGGCCGTCTGGGAGGCCCTGGAGGCCGAGGGCCTGATCACCCGGCTGCTGCCCGACTGGGAACGCGTCCGCTGCCGCCCCCAGCGCAACCCCGTCCACACCTGGACCGTCGACCGCCACCTGGTCGAGACCGCGGTGCGCGCCGCCGCCCTCAGCCGCCGCGTCGGCCGCCCGGACCTGCTGTTGGTCGCCGCGCTGCTGCACGACATCGGCAAGGGCTGGCCCGGCGACCACTCCGCCGCAGGCGAGACCATCGCCCGCGACGTCGCCGCACGCATCGGCTTCGACAAGGAGGACGCGCAGGTCCTGGCCACCCTCGTCCGGCACCACCTGCTCCTCATCGACACCGCCACCCGGCGCGACCTCGACGACCCCGTCACCGTGCGCACCGTCGCCGAGGCCGTGGGCGCCACCGGCACCCTGGAGCTGCTGCACGCCCTCACCGAGGCCGACGCGCTCGCCACCGGCCCGGCCGCCTGGAGCGCCTGGCGCGGATCCCTCGTGGCCGACCTGGTGAAACGGGTGGGCGCGGTGCTCGCTGGCGAGCCCGTGGCGGTGCCGGACACCGGGGCGCCGAGCGCCGAGCAGGAGCGGCTGGCGGTCGAGGCCGTCCGCACCGGGGAGCCGGTGCTGGCCCTGCGGGCGCGCACCGAGGCGCCGGACGAGGTGGGCGTCGAGCTGCTCATCGCCGTGCCGGACCAGCCGGGAGTGCTGCCCGCGGTCGCGGGGGTGCTGGCCCTGCACCGGCTGACGGTGCGGGCGGCGGACCTGCGCTCGGTGGAACTGCCGGGGGAGCTGGGCGGGGAGGTGCTCGCCCTGCGGTGGCGGGTGGCCGCGGAGTACGGCTCGCTGCCGCAGGCCGCCCGGCTCAGGGCCGATCTGGTGCGGGCGCTGGACGGGTCGCTGGACGTGCCCGGGAAGCTGGCCGAGCGGGAGGCCGCCTATCCGCGGCGCCGCGGGGTGACCCCGCCGCCGCCCCGGGTGGTGGCGGTGCCGGGCGTCTCGGCCGTAGCCACCGTGCTGGAGGTGCGGGCCCCGGACGCGGTGGGGCTGCTGCACCGGATCGGGCGGGCGCTGGAGTCCGCCGGGGTGCGCGTGCGGAGCGCGCACGTGTCGACGCTGGGTGCGAACGCCGTGGACACCCTGTACCTCACAGGTGCGGAAGGCCTCCCGCTCCCGCCCCCCGAAGCCACCGCCCTCGCCGCCCGCGTGCAGGCCGCCCTGTCCTGACCCTGCGGGGCAAGTCCCCTACCCGCCTTCCCCAGACTTCGTCCGGGGGGACCCCCACTCCCGCTCACCGGGGCTCCGCCCCGGACCCGGTCCTCAAACGCCGGACGGGCTGAAAGGTCCAGCCTCGCCGGCGTTTGAGGCGCGGGGACTGGGGCGGAGCCCCAGGGAACGGCGGAAGGGCGGGGTGGGGAACCGGCACCGCAGGGCTCGGGGAAGCGGCGGCGGCAGATACCCTGGGGGGCGACCACCCATCCGCCGACCCGAGGAATCGCGACCACCGTGTTCGATACGCTTTCCGACCGCCTCTCCGCGACCTTCAAGTCCCTCCGGGGCAAGGGCCGCCTCTCCGAGCAGGACATCGACAGCGCGGCCCGGGAAATCCGTATCGCCCTCCTCGAGGCCGATGTGGCGCTGCCCGTCGTCCGGGCGTTCATCTCGAACGTCAAGGAGCGGGCCCGCGGGGCCGAGGTCTCCAAGGCGCTGAACCCCAGCCAGCAGGTCATCAAGATCGTCAACGAGGAGCTCATCGGCATCCTCGGCGGCGAGACCCGCCGCCTGCGGTTCGCCAAGACCGCTCCGACCGTCATCATGCTGGCCGGTCTCCAGGGTGCCGGTAAGACCACCCTCGCCGGAAAGCTGGGTCTCTGGCTCAAGGGGCAGGGCCACTCGCCGCTGCTCGTCGCCTGTGACCTCCAGCGCCCCAACGCCGTCAACCAGCTCTCGGTCGTCGCCGAGCGCGCCGGCGTCGCGGTGTACGCCCCCCAGCCGGGCAACGGCGTCGGCGACCCGGTCCAGGTCGCCAAGGACTCGATCGAGTACGCCCGCACCAAGCAGTACGACATCGTCATCGTCGACACCGCCGGCCGCCTCGGCATCGACCAGGAGCTGATGCAGCAGGCCGCGGACATCCGCGACGCCGTCAGCCCCGACGAGGTCCTCTTCGTCGTCGACGCCATGATCGGTCAGGACGCGGTCAACACCGCCGAGGCCTTCCGCGACGGCGTCGGCTTCGACGGCGTGGTCCTCTCCAAGCTCGACGGCGACGCCCGCGGTGGTGCGGCGCTCTCCATCGCGCACGTCACCGGCCGCCAGATCATGTTCGCCTCCAACGGCGAGAAGCTGGACGACTTCGACGCGTTCCACCCGGACCGCATGGCCTCCCGCATCCTCGGCATGGGCGACGTGCTCAGCCTCATCGAGAAGGCCGAGCAGACCTTCTCGCAGGCCGAGGCCGAGAAGATGGCGGCCAAGCTCGCCAAGGGCCCCAAGGAGTTCACGCTCGACGACTTCCTGGCCCAGATGGAGCAGGTCCGCAAGATGGGCTCCATCTCCAAGCTGCTCGGCATGCTCCCGGGCATGGGGCAGATCAAGGACCAGATCAACAACATCGACGAGCGCGACGTGGACCGCACCGCCGCGATCATCAAGTCGATGACCCCGGCCGAGCGCCAGGACCCGACGATCATCAACGGCTCCCGCCGCGCCCGCATCGCCAAGGGCTCCGGCGTCGAGGTCAGCGCCGTCAAGAACCTCGTCGAGCGGTTCTTCGAGGCCCGCAAGATGATGTCCCGCATGGCCCAGGGCGGCGGGATGCCCGGCATGCCCGGCATCCCGGGCATGGGCGGCGGCCCCGGCCGGCAGAAGAAGCAGGTCAAGCAGGCCAAGGGCAAGCGCAAGAGCGGCAACCCGATGAAGCGCAAGGCGGACGAGGCCGCGGCCCAGGCCCGCCGCGAGCAGGGCGCCCAGGGCGCGCCCGGCGGCGCCTTCGGGCTGCCCGCCGGCCAGCCCGGCCAGGACTTCGAACTCCCGGACGAGTTCAAGAAGTTCATGGGCTGACGTCCCGCCGTACGAGAAGGCCCCCGCGCCCCGCGCGGGGGCCTTTCCCGTACCCCCGTACGGGCCAGCGCCCCCCGGCGGTGTCCTGGTACCTCCCGTAATGTCGGACCTCCCGCCACAGGAGGAGGCCCGATTGCCCAGCCCGACCCCCGTGCCGCCGCGTGACAGGGCCGACACCCCCTGGCGCTCCGAGGGCGCGCCGCCGACCCCGCCGCCCAAGCGGCGGATGCCCGGCGGCTGGCGCGGGCTGGTCCTCACCGCCCTGGTGGTCTACCTGCTCACCAACCTGGTCCTGTCGTTCTTCGACGGGGGCGACGAGCCGACCGTCTCGTACACCGAGTTCAGCAAGCAGGTGAACGCCGGCAACGTCTCGAAGATCTACTCCAAGGGCGACGCCATCGAGGGCCAGCTGAAGAGCAAGCAGCCCGTCCCGGGCGGCGACGGCGACTACACCAAGTTCGTCACCCAGCGCCCCGCCTTCGCCGACGACGACCTCTGGTCCGCCCTGACCTCCAAGGGCGTCACCGTCACCGCCTCACCCGTCGTCGAGCACCGCAGCTTCCTCGCCAACCTGCTCATCTCCCTCGCCCCGATGCTCCTGCTGATCGGCCTGTGGGTGCTGGTCGCCCGCCGGATGGGCGCGGCCATGGGAGGCGGCCTGGGCGGTCTCGGCGGCAAGGCGCCGCCCAAGCCGGTGGAGGTCGAGGAGGGCAAGCGCACCACCTTCGACGACGTGGCCGGCATCGACGAGGTCGAGGGCGAGCTCAGCGAGGTCGTGGACTTCCTCAAGAACCCCGACGCCTACCGGCGGATGGGCGCCCGGATGCCCGGCGGCGTGCTGCTCGCGGGCGCGCCCGGCACCGGCAAGACCCTGCTGGCACGCGCGGTGGCGGGCGAGGCGGGGGTGCCCTTCTTCTCCGCCTCCGCCTCCGAGTTCATCGAGATGATCGTCGGCGTCGGCGCCAGGAGGGTCCGCGAGCTCTTCACCGAGGCCCGCAAGGCGGCCCCCGCGATCATCTTCATCGACGAGATCGACACCATCGGCCGGGCCCGCGGCGGCGGCGCGGGCGTGGGCGGCCACGACGAGCGGGAGCAGACCCTCAACCAGATCCTGACCGAAATGGACGGGTTCAGCGGCTCCGAGGGCGTGGTCGTGATCGCCGCGACCAACCGCGCCGACGTGCTCGACCCCGCCCTCACCCGGCCGGGCCGCTTCGACCGCACGGTCATGGTCTCGCCGCCCGACCGCGGCGGCCGCGAGTCCATCCTGAAGATCCACACCCGCGAGATCCCCCTCGACCGCGAGGTCGACCTCGCCCAGGTGGCGCGCACGACGCCCGGGATGACGGGTGCGGAACTGGCCAACCTCGCCAACGAGGCGGCCCTGCTGGCCGTCAAGCGCAAACAGCCCGCCGTCACCCAGTCCGACCTCTCGGACGCACTGGAGAAGGTGCAGCTCGGCGCCGTGCGGCCGCTGGTCATGCCCGCCGAGGAGCGCCGCCGCACCGCCTACCACGAGAGCGGGCACGCGCTGCTGGGCATGCTCCAGCCCGGTGCGGATCCCGTACGGAAGATCACCATCGTGCCGCGCGGCCGCGCACTCGGCGTCACCCTCTCGACGCCCGAGGCGGACCGTTATGCGTACACCGAGGAGTACCTGCGCGGCAGGATCATCGGGGCGCTCGGCGGTATGGCGGCCGAGCACGTCGTCTACGGGGTCGTCACCACCGGGGCCGAGAACGACCTCGAACAGGTCACCAACATCGCCCGCGGGATGGTCGGCCGCTGGGGCATGAGCCAGCGGGTCGGCCGCCTGACCGCCATCCCGTCCGACGCCCAGGGGGCGTACGGCCTCTCCGCCGCGCCCGCCACGCTCGACGTGGTCGACAGCGAGATGCGGCGGATCGTCGACGAGTGCTACGAGAGCGCCTGCCGGCTGCTGCGCGAGCACCGGGACAAGCTCGACGCCCTGGCCGACGCCCTCATGGAGAAGGAGAGCCTGGACGAGGAGGCCGCCTACGCGGCCGCCGGCATCCCGCGCCTGGCCAAGCCCTCCGACTGAACCCGGCCTACGGCACCCGGGCGATCAGGTAGCGGAACAGGTTCGGCAGCCAGACCGTGCCGTCCGCGTGCACGTACGGGTGCAGCGCCTCGGTCAGCTCCTTCTCCGCCTGGTCCGCGTCCGCGGGGTCGGCGGGCCCGTACAGCCCCGCCGACAGCAGCCCCCGCACGGCGCTCTCGGTGTCGGCGTACCCGAACGGGCAGAACACCCGCCCCGACCCGTCCGGCACCAGCCCGAAGCGGTGCGCCGTGTTCTCCAGCGCGTCCCTCGGCGCCGGGCGCCAGGCCTCGCCCAGCACGGCCGCCGTGGCGCACCGCTCCGGCGGACCCCACCCGGCCAGCACCACCGCGCCGCCACGGCGGAGCAGCGGCAGCGCGCCCGTCAGGTCCGGGCTGCCGTCCGGCGCGAAGGCCGTCACCACGTCGTACGGGCGGTCCGCGGCCCGCGGCGACGCGTCGGCGGCCAGCGCCCGCTCCCGGGCCAGCGCGCGCCGCCCCGGATCCGGCTCGGCGCCGGTCACCCGTGCGCCCCGGCCCGCGGCCAGCAGCAGGGCCAGTCCGGCGCCGCAGTCGAGGCCGAGCAGCCGTGTGCCCGGGCCCACTTCGAGCCGGTCGTACACCGCCTCGTACAGCGGCACCAGCATCCGTTCCTGGATCTCCGCCCAGTCACGGGCGACCAGCGTCGGTGTCATAGGAAAGCGCTCCCGTCCTCCCGTGCCCCCGCTCTGCCCCCGTTGACAAGGGAACTGCTCCTCGGCCATCCCGTCCATAGGACGGATGGACCCGATTCACGCTCAGCCTCCCCGGCGCCGTACCATTCGCGCCATGGCAAAGGCACCCGTTCTCACCCCGCAGGCGGAGGACTTCCCCCGCTGGTACCAGGACCTGATCAACAAGGCCGAACTGGCCGACAACGGCCCGGTGCGCGGCACCATGGTCATCCGGCCGTACGGCTACGGCCTGTGGGAGCGGATGCAGCAGGAGATGGACGTGCGCATCAAGGAGGCGGGCGCGCAGAACGCCTACTTCCCGCTGTTCATCCCCCAGTCGTACCTGACGAAGGAAGCCGAGCACGTCGAGGGCTTCGCCCCCGAGCTCGCGGTCGTCACGCACGGCGGCGGCAAGGAGCTGGAGGAGCCGGTCGTCGTCCGGCCCACCTCCGAGACGATCATCAACGACTACTTCTCCAAGTGGGTGCAGAGCTACCGTGACCTGCCGCTGCTGATCAACCAGTGGGCCAACGTGGTCCGCTGGGAGATGCGCCCCCGCGTGTTCCTCCGTACGAGCGAGTTCCTCTGGCAGGAGGGCCACACCGCCCACGCCACCTACGAGGACGCGCGCGAGTACGCCGCGCACATCCACCGCGAGGTGTACGGCGACTTCATGACCAACGTGCTGGGCATCGACGTGGTGCTCGGCCGCAAGACCCCGAAGGAGCGCTTCGCGGGCGCCATCAACACCCTCACCCTCGAGGGCATGATGGGCGACGGCAAGGCCCTCCAGATGGGCACCAGCCACGAGCTGGGCCAGAACTTCGCCAAGGCCTTCAACACCTCCTACCTGTCCAAGGACAGCAAGCAGGAGCTGGTCTGGCAGACCTCGTGGGGCGTCTCGACCCGCATGGTCGGCGGTCTGATCATGTCGCACGGCGACGACAACGGCCTGCGCGTGCCGCCGCGGCTGGCGCACGTCCAGGTCGTCGTCATGGCGATCAAGGGCGACGAGGCCGTGGCCAAGGTCCGCGAGCTGGGCGACCGCCTCAAGGCCGCCGGCATCCGCGTCTTCGTCGACGACCGCGTCGACACCCCCTTCGGCCGCCGCGCCGTGGACTGGGAGCTCAAGGGCGTACCGGTGCGCATCGAGGTCGGCCCGCGCGACCTGGAGAACGGCACCGCGATGCTGGCCCGCCGCATCCCGGGCGGCAAGGAGCCGGTCTCCATCGACTCGCTGGTCGACCTGCTGCCCAAGGTGCTGGACGAGGACCAGGCGCAGCTGCTGCGTGAGTCCCGCGAGCGCCGTGAGTCCCGCACCACCGACGTGGCCACCATCGAGGAGGCCGCCGAGGCCGCCGTCGCCGGCGGCTGGGCGCGCATCCCGTGGGACGTGCTGGGCCCGGAGGGCGAGGCCAAGCTCGGCGAGCAGGCCGTGTCCGTGCGGTGCCTCATCGCGGAGGACGGCTCGGTCCCGCAGGCCGACGACGCCCCCGGTACGCTCGCGATCGTGGCGCGCTCCTACTGATCGTCAGGAGGGTCCCCCCGGCCGCTCTTCCGGCCGGGGGGACCCCCTTACGTACCGACTCCTCCGGAGTTCTGCGTACCCGTCCTCGTCGGGACGCATCAGAGTGAACTGACTGGTACGTGCAAAAAATTTGGAATGGCCCGGAATCGGAACACCGGGGCCCCCAGGCTCGTTGTCACGACGTGAGCACGACACCACCTGTTCTCGCCGCAGAGCTGGCGCAGGCGTGGGCCGACATTCAGCGGTACCACCCCGAGCTGCCTGACCTTGCCGCGCCCGAGTCCCTGATCGGAGAGTCCTCGTCCGCCTGCGGCGCCGAGCTCTCCTTCGAGCGACTGCTGCACGAGGCAGTCCACGGCATCGCCGCCGCCCGAGGCGTGCGCGACACTTCGCGAGCGGGGCGCTACCACAACCGCAGATTCCTCGCGATCGCCGAGGAGATGGGCCTCGACCACTCCGACGAGCCGCACGCGAGCAGCGGCTTCTCCCTGGTCACGCTCAACCCCGAGGCCAAGAAGCGCTACCGCCCGACCATCGAGCGGCTCCAGCGTGCACTCAAGGCGCACACCGCGGCCACCGCGGCCGACACCAAGCGCTCCTTCCGCGGGCCGGCCGCCCGGCACGGCTCCTCCGGAGGCGGCGTACGCGTGAAGGCGGTCTGCGAGTGCGGGCGGAACGTCCGGGTGGTCCCGTCCGTGCTGGCCCAGGCGCCGATCGTGTGCGGCGGGTGCATGAAGCCCTTCCGCATCCCCGAGGCCGCGGTCGCCGCGGCGTCCTGACGCCTCGCGCGGGCGCACCGGGCGGGCACGGCCACGCCGTCGGCCCTGGCCGCCCACCGCGCGTGGCCGCGTCCTGGACGTATGGCACAATGGCTAGCTGTACTCGACAGTCGCACAGGACCCCTCTCTCCTCCGGCTGACGCGTCCATCGGGCACCCCGAGTACCGCAACCCCACGTGGCATCCCGTTGTGCCCAACCACGTCAAGACCAGGAGACACCACTCCAGTGGCAGTCAAGATCAAGCTGAAGCGTCTGGGCAAGATCCGTTCGCCTCACTACCGCATCGTCGTCGCCGACTCCCGTACCCGCCGTGACGGCCGGGCCATCGAGGAGCTGGGCATCTACCAGCCGACGTACAACCCCTCGAAGATCGAGGTCGACTCCGAGCGTGCGCAGTACTGGCTGTCCGTCGGCGCCCAGCCGACCGAGCCGGTCCTCGCCATCCTGAAGCTCACCGGCGACTGGCAGAAGCACAAGGGCCTGCCGGCCCCGGCGCCGCTGCTGCAGCCGGCGACGAAGGAAGACAAGCGTCGTTCCTTCGAGGAGTTCGCCAAGACCCTGGAGGGTGGCGACGCCAAGGGCGAGGCCATCACCCAGAAGGCCAAGAAGACCGAGAAGAAGGCGGACGAGGCCGAGGCCGCGTCCACCGAGTCGACCGAGGCCTGATCATGCTCGAGGAGGCTCTCGAGCACCTCGTGAAGGGCATCGTCGACAACCCCGACGACGTGCAGGTCGCCTCGCGCAACCTGCGCCGCGGGCAGGTCCTCGAGGTCCGGGTCCACCCGGACGACCTCGGCAAGGTGATCGGCCGCAACGGCCGCACCGCGCGCGCCCTGCGCACCGTCGTGGGCGCCATCGGCGGCCGGGGCATCCGCGTCGACCTCGTCGACGTGGACCAGGTCCGCTGAGAAGTTGAATCACCGGCACGGGCCGGGGAGGGCACACGTGCCCGCCCCGGCCCGTCGTCGTCCCGACAGGAGAGAAACAGCGTGCAGCTCGTAGTCGCGCGGATCGGTCGCGCCCACGGCATCAAGGGTGAGGTCAGCGTCGAGGTACGCACCGACGAGCCCGAGCTCCGGCTCAGCCCCGGTGCCGTGCTCCACACCGAGCCCGCGTCGGCAGGACCGCTCACCATCGAGACCGGCCGCGTGCACAGCGGCCGCCTGCTGCTGCGCTTCGAGGGCGTGAGGGACCGCACCGCCGCGGAGGCCCTGCGCAACACCCTGCTGATCGCCGAGGTCGACCCGTCCGAGCTCCCGGAGGAGGAGGACGAGTTCTACGACCACCAGCTCATGGACCTCGACGTGGTCCTCGCCGACGGCACCGAGGTCGGCCGGATCACGGAGATCTCCCACCTGCCCTCGCAGGACCTCTTCATCGTCGAGCGCCCGGACGGCACCGAGGTGATGATCCCCTTCGTCGAGGAGATCGTCACCGAGATCGACCTGGAGAACCAGCGCGCCGTGATCACCCCGCCGCCGGGGCTGATCGACGACCGCGCGGAGATCGCCTCCGCCCGGGACGGGGAGTCCTGATGCGGCTCGACGTCGTCACGATCTTCCCGGAGTACCTGGAGCCGCTGAACGTCTCGCTGGTCGGCAAGGCCCGTGCCCGCGGGCAGCTGGGCGTCCACGTCCACGACCTGCGGGACTGGACGTACGACCGGCACAACACGGTCGACGACACCCCCTACGGCGGCGGTCCCGGCATGGTCATGAAGACCGAGCCCTGGGGCGACTGCCTGGACCAGGTGCTGGCCGACGGCTACGAGTCCGGCGCCCACGGCCCGGCCGTCGTCGTCCCCACCCCCAGCGGGCGCCCGTTCACGCAGGAGCTCGCCGTCGAGCTCTCCCGGCGCCCCTGGCTGATCTTCACCCCGGCCCGGTACGAGGGCATCGACCGCCGGGTGACGGACGAGTACGCCACCCGGATGCCGGTCTACGAGGTCTCCATCGGCGACTACGTGCTGGCCGGCGGCGAGGCCGCGGTCCTGGTCGTCACGGAGGCGGTGGCCCGTCTGCTGCCCGGCGTGCTCGGCAACGCCGAGTCGCACCGGGACGACTCCTTCGCGCCCGGCGAGATGGCGAACCTGCTGGAGGGGCCCGTCTACACCAAGCCCCCGGAGTGGCGCGGCCGCGGCATCCCCGACGTGCTGCTCAGCGGCCACCACGGCAGGATCGCCCGGTGGCGCCGCGACGAGGCCTTCGCCCGTACCGCGCAGAACCGTCCGGACCTGATCGAGCGCACCCCCGCTTCGGCCTTCGACAAGAAGGACCGCGAGACGCTCAGCATCCTGGGCTGGGCCCCTACGCCCGACGGCCGATTTTGGCGCAGGGCCGCGGCCGTGGAAGAATAGGCGGCTGCTGTACGCCCGGCTTCGCGCCCCTGCCACAGGGGGACCGTCGCGCACCGGGTGGAACGGCTTCGAACTCTCTACGAACTCCCGCCCGGCGACCTGTGGCGTCGTGCGAAGAAAGCAGACGAAGAACATGTCTCACCTGCTCGATGGCGTCAACGCCGGCTCCCTGCGCTCGGACGTCCCGGCCTTCCGCCCGGGTGACACCGTCAACGTGCACGTCCGCGTGATCGAGGGCAACCGCTCCCGTATCCAGCAGTTCAAGGGCGTTGTCATCCGTCGCCAGGGCTCTGGCGTCTCCGAGACCTTCACCGTTCGCAAGGTCTCCTTCAGCGTCGGCGTGGAGCGTACCTTCCCGGTGCACTCCCCGATCTTCGAGAAGATCGAGCTCGTCACCCGCGGTGACGTGCGCCGCGCGAAGCTGTACTACCTCCGTGAGCTCCGTGGCAAGGCCGCGAAGATCAAGGAGAAGCGCGACAACTGATCTCGGCTCCGGCGTCCGGGGGTGGCCGGATAGGCTCGCCCCCGATGGACACCGAAGCACGAATCACGCAGCGCGGCAGCTCCTCCTCCGAACCCGGCGACGGGGCGGAGGGGGAGCGGCCGCGCTCTGCGTTTTCCCGGAGCGCCTTCCGGGGGCTGACCGTTCGCCGTGCCGCGCTGATCGGGGTGGCCTGCACGGCCTTCCTGCTGCTGCTCTCCCAGTACGTCGTCCAGCCCTTCCTGATCCCGAGCCACTCGATGGAGCCGACGCTGAAGGTCGGGGACCGGGTGCTCGTGAACAAGCTGGCGTACCGTTTCGGCGACCGGCCGGAGCGGGGTGACGTGGTGGTGTTCGACGGCACCGGGTCGTTCGTGCGGGAGCGTCCCGAGGGCAACGCCCTGGGGGAGGCGCTGCGGGGAGCGGGCGCCGCGCTCGGACTGGCGGAGCCGGCCGACACGGACTTCGTGAAGCGGGTCGTGGGCGTGGGCGGCGACGACGTCGTCTGCTGCGACGCGGGCGGCCGGATCCAGGTGAACGGCCTGCCCGTCGCGGAGGGCTACCTCTTCCCCGGTGACACGCCGTCCCGGGTGCCCTTCCGGGTCGTCGTCCCCTTGGGGACCCTGTTCGTCATGGGCGACCACCGGTCGCAGTCGCGAGATTCCCGGGACCACCTGGGAGAGCCGGGCGGGGGGATGGTGCCGGTGGAGAAGGTGATCGGGCGGGCCGACTGGATCGGCTGGCCGGCGACCCGCTGGGGCGCGCCGGGAACCGGGGCGGGGCATGGGTAGCCGGGGGCGCCCGCGGGGCGCGGCGCGCGAGCCGGGACCGGGCACGGGGGCGCGTACGGCCGCACGGGCCCGTACGGACGCCGACGTGCGTACAAACGCCGACGTGCGTACGGACGACTCCCCGCGGGCCGGGAGGCCGGCGGCGCCGGCCGCGCCCGGACGGGCGGAGCGGCGGCGGCTGGCCCGGCGGGTCAGGCGGCGGCGCCGTACCCGCACGGCCGGCGAGGTGCCGCTGCTGATCGTGGTGGCGCTGCTGATAGCCCTGGTGCTCAAGACGTTCCTGGTGCAGGCCTTCGTGATCCCGTCGGGCTCGATGGAGCAGACGATCCGCATCGGCGACCGGGTGCTGGTCGACAAACTGTCCCCGTGGTTCGGTGCGAAGCCGGAGCGGGGCGAGGTCGTGGTGTTCAAGGACCCGGGCGGCTGGCTCCAGGGGGAGACCCGCCGGGTGGAACCCGACCCGGTGGGCATCAAGCAGGTCAAGCAGGTGCTGACCTTCATCGGCCTGCTCCCCTCGGCGGACGAGCAGGACCTGATCAAGCGGGTGATCGCGGTCGGCGGCGACACGGTGAAGTGCTGCGACGCACGGGGCCGGGTCAGCGTGAACGGCGAGGGGCTCGACGAGCCGTACGTGAACCCGGGCAACGCGCCCTCCGAGGTGACCTTCGAGGTGAAGGTGCCCGAGGGGCGGCTGTTCGTGATGGGCGACCACCGCTCGAACTCCGCGGACTCGCGGTTCCACCTGGACGAGCCCTTCGACGGCACCATCTCCGAGGAGGGGGTGGTGGGGCGGGCCGTCGTGATCGCCTGGCCCTTCGACCACTGGCGCAAGCTGGAGGTCCCGGCGACTTTCCGATCCGTGCCGGAACCCGCGCGGCGCGGGCGCCGCCGTACCCGGCCCGTCGCATAGTGTTGCTCCCCGGGATCCGTACGGCATGATCCGCACGGGATCCTTACGTGCCCGTACGGCATGATCCCTTAGGAAACACTTCACCTCCCGACCCCTGCGGAACTCCCGCTCGTTAGGGGAGTGGAGGCTCCCGGCTTCCCGGCCCGGAGCGGCAGCACTGAGTGAGGAGTGGACGTGGGGGATGTGGCGGTCGGCGCACAGACCGGACGCGAAGAACCCGACGAGCGGCGGGAGGGTGCCGTGGACGTGGACGGCGGGACCGACCGGGCGGACGAGGGTGACGAGAGCGATGGCGCCGCACGCAAGCAGCGCTCCTTCTGGAAGGAGCTGCCCCTCCTCATCGGCATCGCCCTGCTGCTCGCGCTGCTGATCAAGACCTTCCTGGTACAGGCCTTCTCGATCCCCTCGGACTCGATGCAGAACACCCTGCAGCGGGGCGACCGGGTGCTCGTGGACAAGCTGACGCCGTGGTTCGGCTCGGAGCCCGAGCGGGGCGAGGTCGTGGTCTTCCACGACCCGAACAAGTGGCTCGCGGGCGAGCCGGTGGCCAAGCCCAACGCGATCCAGAACTTCCTGAGCTTCATCGGCCTGATGCCCTCTGCGGAGGACAAGGACCTGATCAAGCGCGTGATCGGGGTCGGCGGCGACACGGTGTCCTGTGAGAAGGGCGGACCGGTCAAGGTCAACGGCAAGGCGCTGGACGAGCCGTACATCTACAACGGCAACACCCCGTGCGACGACATGCCGTTCAACGTGAAGGTGCCCAAGGGCAAGATCTGGGTGATGGGCGACCACCGCCAGAACTCGTACGACTCGCGCTACCACATGGACGACGAGACCAAGGGCTTCGTGCCGAACAGCAAGGTCGTCGGCCGGGCCGTGGTCATCGCCTGGCCGGTCACCCGCTGGTCGACCCTGCCGATCCCGGACACCTTCGACCAGCCGGGTCTGGCGGCCGCCCTGGGCGCCGCCCCGGTGGGTCTGGGCGTCGCGGGCGCGGTGCCGCTGGTGCTGTGGCGCCGGAGGCGGCTTACGCGGGTGGGTACCGGCGGGTAGATTGCCGTCCCAGATCGACGGACTCCGAAGGTGGGGGGCGCTGGGATGGGCGGAACAGCACGCAAGGACGGCCGCGGCCGCCTGGGCAACACATTGTCCGGGCTGGCCGTGGCCGTCGGCTTTGTGCTCTTCCTCGGCGGTTTCGTGTGGGGGGCGATGCTCTACCAGCCCTACACGGTGCCCACGGACTCGATGATGCCCACGGTCAAGCCGGGCGACCGGGTGCTGGCCGAGCGGATCGACGGTGACGAGGTGCGGCGCGGGGACGTCGTGATCTTCACCGACGCCATGTGGAGCAACGCGCCCATGGTCAAGCGGGTCGTCGGGGTCGGCGGGGACACGGTGAAGTGCTGCGGCCAGGGCGGTCGGCTCACGGTGAACGGGGTGCAGGTCGACGAGCCGTACCTGGACACCGCGCGGGGCATGGCGTCGGAGATCCCCTTCGAGGTGAAGGTGCCCGAGGGCAAGCTCTTCCTGCTGGGCGACCGGCGCGGAGCCTCGGTGGACTCCCGGGCGCACCTCCAGGAGGCCGGGCAGGGGACCGTGTCCCGGTCCGCCGTGACGGCCCGGGTCGACGCGGTGGCGTGGCCGTCGCCGCAGATGCTGGAGCGGCCCGGGGCCTTCGGGGCGCTGCCGGGCGGGATCTCGGCCGCCGGGCCGGTGAAGCCGGTGCTGGGCGCGATCGTGGCGGGTGCGCTGCTGGTGCTCGGCGGTGCGGCGTACGGGCCGCTGGCAAAGCGGTCCGCCGGGCGCGGGGGGTCGCGTACGGGCCAGGGTGCCGGGCGGCGGGAGCGGGCCGGTGTCCGCTGAGGGCGGTGGGCCGGTGTCGGCCGAGCCGGGTGCCCGGGTGCCGCGCCTGGTGTCGCGGGTGATCCTGCTGGACCCCGAGGACCGGATCCTGCTGCTGCACGGCTTCGAGCCGGCGGACCCGTCGGACGACTGGTGGTTCACCCCCGGCGGCGGGCTGGAGGAGGGCGAGTCCCGCGAGGAGGCCGCCCTGCGGGAGCTGGCCGAGGAGACCGGGATCACCCGGGTCGAACTGGGGCCCGTGCTGTGGCGGCGCTACTGCGAGTTCCCCTTCGACGGGCGCCGCTGGGAGCAGGACGAGTGGTACTTCCTGGCACGTACCGACCAGACCGCGACGGTGATGGGCGGGCTGACGGAGCTGGAGCGGCGCAGCGTGGCCGGGGCGAGGTGGTGGACCTCCGAGGAACTGTCGGCGGCCCGTGAGACGGTGTACCCGACCAGGCTCGCCGAGCTGCTGCGCACGCTGCTCGTCGAGGGTCCTCCGGATGTGCCGGTGGTGCTGGCCCCGGAAATCGTTTAGGGGCCCACTCTGCTGGCGCACAATAGGGGGACGCACGGCTGAAGGGGAACATGCCATGAGCGCCGAGGACCTCGAGAAGTACGAGACCGAGATGGAGCTGAAGCTCTACCGGGAGTACCGCGACGTCGTCGGGCTGTTCAAATACGTCATCGAGACGGAGCGGCGCTTCTACCTGACGAACGACTACGAGATGCAGGTGCACTCGGTCCAGGGCGAGGTGTTCTTCGAGGTCACGATGGCCGACGCCTGGGTGTGGGACATGTACCGGCCGGCGCGGTTCGTGAAGCAGGTGCGGGTGCTGACCTTCAAGGACGTGAACATCGAGGAGCTCAACAAGAGCGACCTCGAACTTCCGGGGAGCTGATCGCGGGGCCGCCGGGCCATGGGTCCGGCGGCCGCTCGGGCCGTGGGGGCGTCCGGGCCCCGGCTGCGGGGGTCTTTCACCCGAGTGGGTGACGGGGTTGTCCACATCGGGCGGACTGTCCACCAAGATCCACTTTGTGGGGGCGGGTGCGGGAGATTCGGTGCCGGAGGTGGTGCCGGATGTACGCACACGAGGCCGGAGGGCCCGAGGCGCAGGGGGACCGGGCGCGGCGGGCGCTGGGACGGTACGGCGAGGAGCTGGCCGCGCGGCGGCTGGCCGAGGCCGGGATGACGGTGATCGCGCGGAACTGGCGGTGCCGGGGCGGGGAGATCGACATCGTGGCCCGGGAGGGCGACGCCCTGGTGGTCTGCGAGGTGAAGACCCGACGGGAGGGCGCCTTCGAGCACCCCATGGCGGCCGTCCGCCCCGCGAAGGCCGCCCGGCTGCGCAGGCTCGCCGGCCGCTGGCTGGCCGACCACGGGGGACCACCGGGCGGCGGGGTCAGGATCGACCTGGTCGGGGTGGTGCTGCCGCGGCGCGGGGCCCCCGTCGTGGAGCACGTCAGGGGGGTGGCCTGATGGGGTTCGCGCGGACCTGTTCGGTGGCGCTCGTCGGCGTCGACGGTGTGGTGGTGGAGGTCCAGGCCGACCTGGAGCCGGGGGTGGCCGCGTTCACGCTGGTGGGGCTGCCCGACAAGACGCTGGTCGAGAGCCGGGACCGGGTCAGGGCCGCCGTCGTGAACTCCGGTGCCGACTGGCCGCAGAAGAAGCTCACCGTGGGGCTCAGTCCGGCCGCCGTGCCCAAGTCGGGCTCCGGCTTCGACCTGGCCGTGGCCGCGGCGGTGCTCGCGGCGGCGGAGCGGGTGGACCCGCGGGCGATCGAGGACCTGGTGCTGATCGGCGAACTGGGGCTGGACGGCCGGGTGCGGCCGGTGCGCGGGGTGCTTCCCGCCGTGCTCGCCGCGGCCGAGGCCGGGTACCGCCAGGTGGTGGTCGCAGACCAGTCCGCCGCCGAGGCCTCCCTGGTGCCCGAGGTGTCGGTGCTCGGGGTGCGCAGCCTGCGGCAGCTGATCGCCGTGCTGACCGACGGCGAGGTGCCCGAGGAGGCGCCGGAGGAGCCCGGGCGGCCGGACCCGATGCTGGCGGGCCTGCTCGTGCCCGGAGCGGGTGCGGGCACCGGGGCGGCGGGAGCGGACGGGGTGCCGCCCGACCTCGCGGACGTCGCGGGCCAGCCGGTGGCCAGGAGGGCCCTGGAGGTGGCCGCGGCCGGCGGCCACCACCTCTTCCTGAGCGGGCCGCCCGGTGCGGGGAAGACGATGCTCGCGGAGCGGATCCCGGCGATCCTGCCGCCGCTCACCCGCAGGCAGTCCCTGGAGGTGACCGCCGTCCACTCCGTCGCCGGGATCCTGCCGCCCGGGGAGCCCATGGTGGCCCGCGCGCCCTACTGCGCGCCCCACCACTCGGCCACCATGCAGTCCCTGGTCGGCGGGGGGAACGGCATGCCGAGGCCGGGGGCCGTCTCCCTGGCCCACCGCGGGGTGCTCTTCCTCGACGAGGCCCCCGAGTTCAGCCCCAAGGTGCTGGACGCGCTGCGGCAGCCCCTGGAGTCCGGCCAGGTGGTCATCGCGCGGGCCGCGGGGGTGGTCCGGCTGCCCGCCCGGTTCCTGATGGTGCTGGCCGCCAACCCGTGCCCGTGCGGGCGGTTCTCGCGGCACGGCACCGGATGCGAGTGCCCCTCGTCCGCGATCCGCCGGTACCAGGCACGGCTCTCGGGGCCGCTGCTGGACCGCGTCGACCTCCGCGTCGAGGCCGAGCCCGTCAGCCGCGCCGACCTGCTCGGCCGGGGTGGCGGCGAGCCCACCGAGGCCGTCGCCGCCCGGGTGCGCGAGGCCAGGGCACGGGCCGCCGCCCGGCTGGCCGGCACCCCCTGGGCGGTCAACGCCGAGGTGCCGGGGCACGAGTTGCGCACCCGCTGGCAGGTGGCGCCCGGCGCGCTCGGTCCGGCCGAACGCGACCTCGACCGGGGACTCCTGACGGCCCGCGGGCTGGACCGGGTGCTGCGGGTCGCCTGGACCGTGGCCGACCTGCGCGGGCGGGACCGCCCGGAGGCGCTGGACGTGGCCGTCGCCCTGGAGCTGCGCACCGGCGTGGCCCGCGGGACGCCCGCGGCCGTGGGGGAGCCGGTGTGAGCGCGCGGAAGGCGTGCCGCGTGCGCCGGCGGCGGGGGTGGAGTGGGGTGGCGCGGTGGACGAGCTGACGGCGCGGGCTGCGCTGACCCGTGTACTGGAGCCCGGCGAGGAGCACGGGGGGCGCTGGCTGCGGCGGTTCGGCGCGGCGGAGCTGGTGCGCCTCCTGCGGGACCCGGGCGCGGCCGAGGGGGCCCTGACGGGCGTGGGGCCCGACCGGCTCGCCGGGTACCGCAGAAGGGCCGCGGCGGCCGAGCCCGGGCGGGACCTGGACGCGGTCGCGGCGGTGGGCGGCCGGTTCGTCACCCCGGGCGGTCCGGAGTGGCCCACCCAGCTGGACGACCTCGGCGACGCCCGGCCGGTGGGGCTCTGGGTGCGGGGCCGGCACGACCTCCGCACCTGGGCACTGCGGTCGGTCGCACTCGTCGGTGCGCGGGCGTGTACTCCGTACGGGGCACACATGGCGACCACCCTCGCCGCCGGCCTGGCCGAGCGCGGCTGGGTCGTCGTCTCGGGTGCCGCGTACGGGATCGACGCAGCCGTGCACCGGGGCGTGCTCGCGGCCGAGGGGGCCACGGCGGCGGTGCTGGCCTGCGGGGTCGACACCAGCTATCCCCGCGGCCACGACGGGCTCCTGCGGCGGATCGCGGCCCAGGGCCTGGTCGTCGGGGAGCTGCCGCCCGGCAGTCATCCCACGCCCAGCAGGTTCGTCCTGCGCAACCGCGTCATCGCGGCCCTGACCCGCGGCACGGTGGTCGTCGAGGCCGCCTACCGCAGCGGCTCGCTGGTCACCGCCCGCGCCGCGCAGCGGCTGGGGCGGCACACCATGGGCGTGCCGGGGCCCGCCACGAGCGCGCTGTCGGCCGGGGTGCACGAGCTGGTCAGGGGCGGCGCGGTCCTGGTCACGGACGCGGCGGAAGTGGTCGAACAGGTCGGAGCCATGGGCGAGCTGGCCCCCGGCCGCCGCGGCCCCGTCGTCGCCCGGGACCTGCTGCACCCCGCCGCGGCGCGGGTCCTCGAAGCCCTGCCGGCCGGGCGGCCGGCAGGCGTGCGGGAACTCGCTCTCGGCGCGGGCACCAGCACCGATGAAGTCATCGGCAGACTGTACGAACTTCACTCTCTGGGGTTCGTCGAACGGCAGGGCGATGACTGGCGGTTGACCACTCCGGCGGATGACGCCGCCGGGCAATCCGCCGGCCCCCGGCGAGGCGGTCCTTGACCTGGGGCGATCCGGTGAAAGGGTGAAGGCGATGAGATACGCCGTCTTCCCGGTGGCACCCTCGGGGCCCGTGCGCGAGGCGCGGGCCCGGGGCCGTCGGCGTCACCGCGGACGCCCCTGTACCCGCGCGCGATCCCGTACTCTTCGCGCACCGCGACACTCCAGTCACGCTACGCTCCCAAGGATCCCGACTGCAGAACGGCTCAAGGCGACGCATGCCCCAGCACACCTCCGGGTCTGACCGCGCCGCGGCACCCCCCGCCGCCCGAGAGGGCGTCCGGGCCCCCGCACCCTCCTCCCTGGACGAGCTGTGGCGGTCGTACAAGGAGACCGCCGACGAGCGCCTGCGCGAGCAGCTGATCCTGCACTACTCGCCCCTGGTGAAGTACGTGGCCGGCCGGGTGAGCGTCGGCCTCCCGCCCAACGTCGAACAGGCCGACTTCGTCTCCTCCGGGGTCTTCGGACTGATCGACGCCATCGAGAAGTTCGACATCGACCGCTCGATCAAGTTCGAGACCTACGCGATCACCCGGATCCGCGGCGCGATGATCGACGAACTGCGGGCCCTGGACTGGATCCCGCGCTCGGTGCGGCAGAAGGCCCGGGCCGTCGAGCGGGCCTACGCCACGCTGGAGGCCCAGCTGCGGCGCACCCCCACCGAGACCGAGGTCGCCTCGGAAATGGGCATCGGCGTGGAGGAACTCCACGCGGTTTTCAGCCAGTTGTCCCTGGCGAACGTGGTGGCCCTGGAAGAGCTGCTGCACGTGGGCGGCGAGGGCGGCGACCGCCTGTCGCTCATGGACACCCTGGAGGACACCGCCGCGGACAACCCGGTCGAGGTCGCCGAGGACCGCGAGCTGCGCAGGCTGCTGGCACGGGCCATCAACACCCTGCCGGAGCGCGAGAAGACCGTGGTCACCCTGTACTACTACGAGGGCCTCACGCTGGCCGAGATCGGCAACGTCCTCGGGGTGACCGAGAGCCGGGTGAGCCAGATCCACACCAAGTCCGTGCTCCAGCTGCGCGCCAAACTGGCGGACGTCGGCCGCTGACCTTGCGCCCCTCCGTAAAGTGGAGGCGTGCCAAGGATTCGAGCGGCCTCCGTGGCCGAGCACCGGACGATGCAGCGCGCCGCCCTGCTGGATGCCGCGCGTTCCCTGCTGTCCGAAGGCGGTACGGAAGCGCTGACCTTCCCCGCCCTCGCCGAGCGGACGGGCCTGGCCCGCTCCTCCGTCTACGAGTACTTCCGCTCCCGCGCCGCGGTCGTCGAAGAGCTGTGCGCCGTCGACTTCCCGGTCTGGGCCGCCGAGATCGAGGCCGCCATGCAGGCGGCGGAGACCCCCGAGGCCAAGATCGAGGCCTACGTGCGGAGCCAGCTGGCCCTCGTCGGCGACCGGCGGCACCGCGCGGTCGTGGCGATCTCCGCCAGCGAACTGGACGCCGGGGCCCGCGAGAAGATCCGCGCCGCGCACGGCGGACTGGTCGCGATGATCGTCGAGGCGCTCGCGGCGCTGGGCCACGACCAGCCCAGGCTGGCCGCGACCCTGCTCCAGGGCATCGTCGACGCCGCCGTCCGCCGCATCGAACTCGGTGCCGCCGAGGACCCCACCGCGATCACGGACGTGGCCGTGGCGATGGCCATGCGGGGCGTGCGGGGCTGACCCGCCCGGTCCCGGGGCCCGGGTCGCCGGACAGGGGCAGCAGCCGCGGCGCCGTCCGCGGCAGCAGGGACAGCGGGTCCAGATAGGCCTCGCCCGAAAGCAGCCCCCAGTGCAGGCAGGGCTCGCCGCAGTGCCCGCCGGCGGTCGTGACCGCCACCACCTGTCCCCGGGCCACCGCCTCGCCCTCGGCGACCAGCGGGCGCACCGGCTCGTACGTCGTGCGCAGCGGCGTGCCCGCGACCGTCAGCGAGAGCACCCCGCGCCCCGCCACCGGCCCGGCGTGGTGCACCCGCCCGGCGGCCACCGCGCGCACCTCCGTGCCCGGCGCCGCGGCCAGGTCCACTCCGCGGTGCCCCGCCGCGTACGGGGTCGGCGGTGGCAGCCAGCCGCGCAGCAGCCGCAGCGGCGCCGGCAGCGGCCGCACCGCCAGGGGCCCCGGGCGGCCGGGGGCGGGCGTCACGGGGGCGGCGCGCGGGAGCCCGTACCCGGCGGACGGGGCGGCGGGTGCGCCGTATCCGGAGAACGGCGCGAGCAGGGTCAGGACCAGGCCGAGCAGCAGGGGAGTCATGTCCCGCAGCATCCCGCCGGGGGCCGGCGGGGCGGGCGGGCCTGTGGACGGGCGGCCCGCTGTGGACAGGCGCGTCACCCGGCACGGTCCCGGGTCCCGTACACTTCTTGTGGCGATCCGGGTCACCGGGTCGACTTCGCACGCCCCGCCACCTGGTCGATCACGACCGGTGGCCGCGCTCCTCGGTCCCTCGTGGCACGGCGCGTCGGGGCGTCAGGCGCGACCGCCGTCCGGTGGTCGCGGTAACCGAGCAATCAAGGAGTACGGCCATGGCCGTCGTCACGATGCGGGAGCTGCTGGAGAGCGGCGTCCACTTCGGTCACCAGACCCGTCGCTGGAACCCGAAGATGAAGCGCTTCATCTTCACCGAGCGCAACGGCATCTACATCATCGACCTGCTCCAGTCGCTGTCGTACATCGACCGCGCCTACGAGTTCGTCAAGGAGACCGTCGCGCACGGCGGCTCCATCATGTTCGTCGGCACGAAGAAGCAGGCCCAGGAGGCCATCGCCGAGCAGGCGACCCGCGTCGGCATGCCGTACGTCAACCAGCGCTGGCTGGGTGGCATGCTCACCAACTTCTCCACCGTCTACAAGCGTCTGCAGCGCCTCAAGGAGCTCGAGCAGATCGACTTCGAGGACGTGGCCGCCTCCGGCCTCACCAAGAAGGAGCTCCTGGTCCTCTCCCGCGAGAAGGCCAAGCTGGAGAAGACCCTCGGTGGTATCCGCGAGATGCAGAAGGTGCCGAGCGCCGTCTGGATCGTCGACACCAAGAAGGAGCACATCGCCGTCGGTGAGGCGCGCAAGCTCCACATCCCGGTCGTCGCGATCCTCGACACCAACTGCGACCCCGACGAGGTCGACTACAAGATCCCGGGCAACGACGACGCGATCCGCTCCGTCACCCTGCTCACCCGCGTGATCGCCGACGCCGTCGCCGAGGGCCTCATCGCCCGCTCCGGCGTTGCCGCCGGTGACTCGAAGCCGGGCGACAAGACCGTCGGCGAGCCGCTGGCCGAGTGGGAGCGCGACCTGCTCGAGGGCGAGAAGAAGGCCGACGAGGCCCCCGCCGCCGCCGAGGCCCCCGCTGCCGAGGCCCCCGCTGCCGAGGCCCCCGCCGCCGAGGCTCCGGCCGCGGACGCCGAGCAGGCCTGACCCACTGAGAGAGCCCGGCGTTCACCTGCCGGGCACTCCCAGCACGGACGATGACGACGGGGGACGGTGCTCACAAGGCACCGGCCCCCGCCGTTCACCCGTAGATCTACGACTTCGAGAGAGAATCACAGACTCATGGCGAACTACACCGCCGCTGACGTCAAGAAGCTCCGCGAGCTCACCGGCGCCGGCATGATGGACTGCAAGAAGGCCCTGGACGAGTCCGACGGCAACGTCGACAAGGCCGTCGAGGCCCTGCGCATCAAGGGCCAGAAGGGCGTCGCCAAGCGCGAGGGCCGCTCCGCCGAGAACGGTGCCGTCGTCTCCCTGCTCGCCGACGACAACACCTCCGGTGTGCTCGTCGAGCTGAAGTGCGAGACCGACTTCGTCGCCAAGGGTGACAAGTTCCAGGCCGTCGCCGCCGACATCGCCAAGCACGTGGCCGCCACCTCCCCGGCGGACATCGCGGCGCTGCTCGCCTCCGAGATCGAGGCCGGCAAGACCGTCCAGGCGTTCGTGGACGAGGCCAACGCCAACCTCGGCGAGAAGATCGTCCTGGACCGCTTCGCGCAGTACGGCGACGGTTTCGTCTACTCCTACATGCACCGCACCATGCCCGACCTGCCCCCGCAGATCGGTGTCCTGGTCGAGCTGGACAAGGCCGACGCCAACCTCGCCAAGGGCGTCGCGCAGCACATCGCCGCGTTCGCCCCGAAGTACCTGGCCAAGGAAGACGTCCCGGCCGAGGTCGTCGAGTCCGAGCGCCGCGTCGCCGAGGAGACCACCCGCGCCGAGGGCAAGCCCGAGGCCGCCCTGCCGAAGATCGTCGAGGGTCGCCTCAACGGCTTCTTCAAGGACGCCACGCTCCTGGGCCAGCCCTACGCGCTGGACAACAAGAAGTCCGTCCAGCAGATCCTGGACGAGGCCGGTGTCACCCTGAAGCGCTTCACCCGCATCAAGGTCGGCATCTGAGTCCGTACGCGACGGACACCGGACCCCGGTAGGGTCTGAGGCAGTCGTCCGCGTTCGCGCCGGACGACCGCAGATCTGACGAGGAGGCCATTGCCGTACAGGGAACCGCAAGGACCCCGGCAATGGCCTTCTTCGTATGTGCACGAGGAGATCTCCATGAATCAGGGCGTGGACCCCCACACCGCTTCCGACGACAAGAGCGACCACGACAAGAAGGGCCGCCGCTTCATGCTGAAGCTGTCCGGCGAGGCCTTCTCCGGCGGCGGGGGACTGGGCGTCGACCCCGACGTCGTGCACGCGATCGCGCGCGAGATCGCGGCGGTCGTCCGCGACGGCGCCGAGATCGCCGTCGTCATCGGCGGCGGCAACTTCTTCCGCGGCGCCGAGCTCCAGCAGCGCGGCATGGACCGGGCCCGCTCCGACTACATGGGCATGCTCGGCACCGTGATGAACTGCCTCGCGCTCCAGGACTTCCTGGAGAAGGAGGGCATCGACTCCCGCGTGCAGACCGCCATCACCATGGGCCAGGTCGCGGAGCCGTACATCCCGCTGCGCGCCGTGCGCCACCTGGAGAAGGGCCGCGTCGTCATCTTCGGCGCCGGCATGGGCATGCCCTACTTCTCCACCGACACCACGGCCGCCCAGCGCGCCCTGGAGATCGACGCCGAGGCCCTGCTCATGGGCAAGAACGGTGTCGACGGCGTCTACGACTCCGACCCCAAGGCCAACCCCGACGCGGTCAAGTTCGACGCCCTCGAGTACGGCGAGGTGCTGGCCCGCGACCTCAAGGTCGCCGACGCCACTGCCATCACGCTGTGCCGCGACAACAAGCTGCCGATCCTCGTCTTCGAGCTGCTCGCGGAGGGGAATATCGCGCGCGCCGTCAAGGGTGAGAAGATCGGCACGCTCGTGAGCGACCAGGGCACCCGGGCCTGAGCGACCCACCCCGCCCGAACCATCCACTCAAGACATGCAGGAGCACGTGGTGATCGAAGAAATCCTCCTCGAGGCCGAGGAGAAGATGGAGAAGGCCGTCGTGGTCGCCAAGGAGGACTTCGCCGCGATCCGCACCGGCCGTGCGCACCCGGCGATGTTCAACAAGATCGTGGCCGACTACTACGGCGCGCTGACCCCCATCAACCAGCTCGCGTCCTTCTCGGTGCCGGAGCCGCGCATGGCCGTGGTGACCCCGTTCGACGCGAGCGCGCTGCGCAACATCGAGCAGGCCATCCGCGACTCGGACCTCGGCGTCAACCCGAGCAACGACGGCCGCATCATCCGGGTCAACTTCCCGGAGCTCACCGAGGAGCGCCGCCGCGACTACATCAAGGTCGCCCGCGGCAAGGCCGAGGACTCGAAGGTCTCCATCCGCTCCGTGCGCCGCAAGGCCAAGGACGCCCTCGACAAGCTCGTGAAGGACAAGGAGTCCGGCGAGGACGAGGTGCGCCGCGCCGAGAAGGAGCTCGACGACACCACCGCGAAGTACGTCGCGCAGGTGGACGAGCTCCTGAAGCACAAGGAAGCCGAGCTCCTCGAGGTCTGATGAACGACTCTTCCTGGGCGGCGGAGCCGGTACCGGCGGGTCCCGCATACGATGTGCTCGGAGGGCCGCAGACTCGGCCCATGCCCATCGTGCCCGACGCCGCCGGTCGAGACTTCGAAGACCGGGAACCACGCGACCGGGGGGCGGCTCAGCCGAGCGGCCCCCTGTTCCGCGACGAGACGCCGCCGCAGGAGCCCATGCCCACGCCCCCGCCCCAGGCCCCGCAGGAGGCCTCCTCCCCGCCGCCGAAGAAGCGTGCGGGGCGGGACCTGCGCGCCGCCATAGGGGTCGGCGTCGGCCTCGGTGCCGTGATCTTCGCCTCGCTGTTCATCGTGAAGGCGGTTTTCGTCGGCGTCATCGCGGTCGCGGTGGTCGTCGGGCTGTGGGAGCTCACCTCCCGGCTCCAGGAGCGCAAGGGCATCAACGCGCCCCTGGTCCCGCTCGCCGTCGGCGGCGCCGCGATGGTCGTCGCCGGGTACGTGCGCGGGGCCGAGGGCGCCTGGGTCGCGATGGCCCTGACCGCGCTCGCCGTGCTCGTGTGGCGGATGACGGAGCCTCCCGAGGGCTACCTGAAGGACGTCACGGCCGGCGTCTTCGCCGCGTTCTACGTGCCGTTCCTCGCGACCTTCGTGGCGATGCTGCTGACCGCCGACGACGGCCCGCAGCGGGTGCTCACCTTCCTGGTCCTGACAGTGGTCAGCGACACCGGGGCGTACGCGGTGGGCTGGCGCTTCGGCAAGCACAAGCTCGCCCCGCGGATCAGCCCCGGGAAGACCCGGGAGGGACTCCTCGGTGCCGTGGCCTTCGCGATGGCGGCCGGTGCGCTGTGCATGGAGTTCCTGATCGACGGGGGCAGCTGGTGGCAGGGTCTGCTGCTGGGCCTCGCGGTCGCGGTCAGCGCCACCCTGGGCGACCTCGGTGAGTCGATGATCAAGCGGGACCTCGGCATCAAGGACATGGGCACGCTGCTGCCCGGTCACGGCGGGATCATGGACCGGCTGGACTCGCTGCTGCCCACCGCACCGGTGGTGTGGCTGCTGCTGGCGCTCTTCGTGGGCACCGGCTGAGCCGTCCCGGGTATCCTGGAAGGCGCGTCACTCCCGAGTGGCGCGCCTTTCTCGTCCCCCGCGAGCCGCGGGGGGACGCCCTGTGAGGTCTCCTGGCGCCGGTCGCGCCAATGCCATCGGCTCCGTTTTCCACGGAGGCCGGCCAGGCCTCGTCGCACTGAGGAGAAACCGATCATGGCCCGCCCCCTTCCGGGAGAACTGACCTTCGTCGCGCCCAAGGGGGCCAAGAAGCCGCCCCGGCACCTCGCCGACCTCTCGCCCGCCGAGCGGCGCGAGGCCGTGGCCGCGATCGGTGAGAAGCCGTTCCGCGCGAAGCAGCTCTCGCAGCACTACTTCGCCCGCTACGCGCACGACCCGGCCGAGTGGACCGACATCCCGGCCGCCGCGCGCGAGAAGCTCCAGCAGGAACTGCTCCCCGACCTGATGAGCGTGGTCCGGCACATCAGCTGTGACGACGACACCACCCGCAAGACCCTGTGGCGCCTGCACGACGGCACGCTCGTCGAGTCCGTCCTGATGCGCTACCCGGACCGGGTCACCATGTGCATCTCCTCGCAGGCCGGCTGCGGCATGAACTGCCCGTTCTGCGCCACCGGCCAGGCGGGCCTCGACCGCAACCTGTCCACCGCCGAGATCGTCCACCAGATCGTCGACGGCATGCGCGCCCTGCGTGACGGCGAGGTCCCGGGCGGCCCGGCCCGCCTGTCGAACATCGTCTTCATGGGCATGGGCGAGCCGCTGGCCAACTACAAGCGGGTCGTCGGCGCCATCCGCCGCCTGACCGACCCCGAGCCCGACGGCCTCGGCCTGTCGCAGCGCGGCATCACCGTCTCCACCGTCGGCCTGGTCCCGGCCATGCTGCGGTTCGCCGACGAGGGCTTCAAGTGCCGCCTCGCCGTCTCCCTGCACGCCCCCGACGACGAGCTGCGCGACACCCTCGTCCCCGTGAACACCCGCTGGAAGGTCCGCGAGGTCCTCGACGCGGCCTGGGAGTACGCCGAGAAGTCCGGCCGCCGCATCTCCATCGAGTACGCGCTGATCCGCGACATCAACGACCAGGCCTGGCGCGGTGACCTGCTGGGACGCCTCCTCAAGGGCAAGCGGGTGCACGTCAACCTGATCCCGCTCAACCCGACCCCCGGCTCCAAGTGGACCGCCTCCCGTCCGGAGGACGAGCGGGCCTTCGTCCAGGCCATCGCCAACCACGGCGTGCCGGTCACCGTCCGCGACACCCGTGGCCAGGAGATCGACGGAGCGTGCGGACAGCTCGCCGCCAGCGAGCGGTAACCTGGCCCCGTACATCTGCATATTCCGACAGGGGAGCGCCACAGCGCTGAGAGTGCGGGCACCGTCACGCCGCAGACCCTCTGAACCTCGCCCGGGTCATTCCGGGTAGGAAGTTCGGTCACCACTCAAGCTGTTGCGCCCTGCCCCGGCGTCCGCTCCCAGAGCGCCGGGGCGGGGCCGCGTCTTCTCCTGGTCACTCCAGGAGGAATGTTCCGTGAGCACCACCAAGAAGATGGCGGGCGCCGTGCTGGCCACCGCCCTGGGCGCGGCCGCGCTCGCAGGCTGCGGCAACGGCGACGAGAAGGACGGCGCGGCCCCGAGCGGTGAGCCCAAGTCCAAGACGGTCACGCTCGTCAGCCACGACTCCTTCAACGCCACCCCGGCCGTGCTGAAGGAGTTCGAGAAGCAGACCGGCTACACGGTCAAGGTCCTCAAGAGCGGTGACGCGGGCGCGGCCCTCAACCAGGAGATCCTCACCAAGGGCTCCCCGCGCGGCGACGTCTTCTTCGGCGTCGACAACACGCTGCTCTCCCGCGCCCTCGACAACGGCATCTTCGTCCCGTACGAGGCCAAGGGCCTGGCGGAGGTCCCCGAGCAGTACCAGCTCGACAAGGACCAGCACCGCGTCACCCCGGTCGACTCCGGCGACATCTGCGTCAACTACGACAAGAAGTACTTCGCCGACAAGAAGCTGGCCCCGCCGGTCACCCTCGACGACCTGGTCAAGCCCGAGTACAAGAACCTCCTGGTCACCGAGAACGCCTCGACCTCGTCGCCCGGCCTCGGCTTCCTCCTCGCGACCGTCGGCAAGTACGGCGAGGACGGCTGGAAGGACTACTGGACCAAGCTCAAGGCCAACGGCGTCGAGGTCGTCGACGGCTGGGAGCAGGCCTACAACGAGCGCTTCTCCGGCTCCGCGGGCGGCAAGAAGGCCAAGGGCGACCGCCCGCTGGTCGTCTCCTACGCCTCCAGCCCGCCGGTCGAGGTGCTGTACGGCGAGCCGCAGCCGGCCGTGGCGCCCACCGGCGTCTCCACCGGCACGTGCTTCCGCCAGACCGAGTTCGCCGGCCTGCTCCAGGGCGCGAAGAACGAGGCGGGCGGCAAGGCCCTGCTGGACTTCCTGATCGGCAAGAAATTCCAGGAGGACATGCCGCTCCAGATGTTCGTGAACCCGGTGGTCAAGGACGCGAAGCTGCCGGAGATCTTCACCAAGCACGGCGTGGTGATCGAGAAGCCGGAGACCGTCGCTCCGGACGCGATCGCCAAGAACCGTGAGCAGTGGGTCGGGGCATGGACCTCGCTCGTGCTGAAGTAGCGGAGGACGCGGTCCGGGAGGGGCCCGCGGGCTCCTCCCGGCGCGCCACGGCGGTGCGGCTGGGCCTGATGGCCCTGCCGCTCGCCTTCTTCGCGATCTTCTTCGCCTGGCCCGTGGCCGCGATCGTGGGCCGCGGGATCAAGACCGGCACCGGCTGGCAGTTCGGCCGGATCGGCGAGGTGCTCGCCCGGCCCGACATCGCCGGGGTGCTGTGGTTCACCACCTGGCAGGCGCTCGCCTCCACGGCGCTCACGCTGCTGATCGCGCTCCCCGGCGCGTACGTCTTCGCGCGCTTCGAGTTCCCCGGCAAGCAGCTGCTGCGGGCCGTGGTCACCGTCCCCTTCGTGCTGCCGACCGTGGTGGTGGGCACCGCCTTCCTGGCCCTGCTGGGCCGGGGCGGGATGCTGGACGAGCTGTGGGGCGTACGGCTCGACACCACCGTGTGGGCGATCCTCCTCGCGCACGTCTTCTTCAACTACGCCGTGGTGGTACGCACCGTCGGCGGCCTGTGGTCCCAGCTGGACCCGCGCCAGGAGGAGGCCGCCCGGGTGCTGGGCGCCGGGCGGTTCGGCGCCTGGCGGCGCGTGACGCTGCCCGCCCTCGCGCCTGCCGTGGCCGCCGCGGCCCTCATGGTCTTCCTCTTCACCTTCACCTCCTTCGGCGTCGTGCAGATCCTCGGCGGACCGGGGTACGCCACGCTGGAGGTGGAGGTCTACCGGCAGACCGCCCAGCTGCTGGACCTGCCGACCGCCGCCGTGCTCACGCTGGTGCAGTTCGCCGCCGTGGGCGCGATCCTCGCCGTGCACGCCGTGACGGTGCGCCGGCGCGAGACCGCACTCCGGCTGGTCGATCCCGCCCGCACGGCCCACCGGCCGGCCGGCTTCGGGCAGTGGGCGCTGCTCGGCGGGGTGCTCCTGACGGTCCTGCTGCTGATCGTGCTGCCCCTGGGCGTCCTGGTGGAGCGCTCCTTCGACGCTCCCGGCGGCTACGGCACCGATTTCTACCGGGCACTCCAGTCCTCCGACGGCGGCACCTTCCTCGTCCCGCCGCTGGAGGCGGTCTGGAACTCTCTCCAGTACGCGCTGGCCGCCACCGGCATCGCGCTGCTGATCGGCGGCCTGGCCGCGGCGGCGCTCACGCGGCGCGCCGGCCGCCTGGTGCGGGGCTTCGACGCCCTGCTGATGCTGCCGCTGGGCGTGTCCGCGGTGACGGTGGGCTTCGGGTTCCTGATCACGCTGGACGAGCCGCCGCTCGACCTGCGCACCTCCTGGATCCTGGTGCCGCTGGCACAGGCACTGGTCGGGGTGCCCTTCGTGGTGCGGACGATGCTGCCCGTGCTGCGTGCCGTGGACGGGCGGCTGCGGGAGGCGGCGGCGATGCTCGGCGCGTCGCCGCTGCGGGCCTGGCGGGAGGTGGACCTGCCGATGGTGCGGCGGGCGCTGCTGATCGCCGCCGGGTTCGCCTTCGCGGTGTCCCTCGGCGAGTTCGGGGCCACCGTGTTCATCGCGCGGCCCGACCGTCCGACGCTGCCGGTGGCCGTGGCGCGGCTGCTGGGGCGCGCGGGTGAGCTGAACTACGGGCAGGCGATGGCGCTGAGCACGATTCTGATGGGGGTGTGCGCGGTGTCCCTGCTGGTGCTGGAGCGGCTGCGGCCCGAGCGGTCCGGGGAGTTCTGATGACGTTGCTGGAACTGGACGCGGTGTCGGTCCGCTTCGGGACGCGGACGGTGCTGGACGCCGTGGACCTGGCGGTGGCCGAGCACGAGACCGTCTGTGTGCTGGGCCCGAGCGGGAGCGGCAAGTCCACGCTGCTGCGGGTGGTCGCCGGGCTCCAGCCCGCCGCCGGGCGCGTGCTGCTGGGCGGGGCCGACCAGAGCGGGGTCCCCGTGCACCGGCGCGGGGTCGGCCTGATGTTCCAGGACCACCAGCTGTTCCCGCAGCGCGACGTGGGCGGCAACGTCGCCTTCGGGCTGCGGATGCGCGGGGTCGGGCGGGCCGAGCGGGAGGCGCGGGTCGCCGAGCTGCTGGAGCTGGTGGGGCTGCCGGGTGCGGGGCGCCGGGCCGTCGCCTCGCTGTCCGGGGGCGAGCAGCAGCGGGTGGCCCTGGCCCGGGCGCTGGCACCGAGGCCGCGGCTGCTGATGCTGGACGAGCCGCTGGGCCAGCTGGACCGCGGGCTGCGCGAGCGGCTGGTGGTCGAGCTGCGGGGGCTGTTCTCCCGGCTCGGCACGACCGTACTGGCCGTGACGCACGACCAGGGCGAGGCCTTCGCGCTCGCCGACCGGGTGGTCGTGATGCGGGACGGGCGGATCGCCCAGGCGGGGACGCCGCTGGAGGTCTGGCAGCGGCCCGCCTCGGAGTTCGTGGCCCGCTTCCTGGGCTTCGACAACGTGGTGCCGGCCACCGTGACCGGTCCTGCTGCCGACACCCCCTGGGGCAAGGTCCCGGTGCCGGAGGGCTCCCCGGAAGGGGCCGGCCGGCTGCTGGTGCGGCCCGCGGGGGTGCGGCTGGTACGCCCTGACGAGGGCCTGCCCTGCTCCGTGGTCTCCCGTACGTTCCGGGGCACGCACGTCGCGCTCACCCTGCGGCCGGAGTGCGGGGGACCGGAGCTGGAGGCCGAGTGCGACCTGGCGTCCGCGGCGGACCCCGGCGCCCGGGTGGGCGTCGCCTTCACCCCGTCCGAGGTGGCCGTCCTCCCGGACGCCTAGGCCGGGTCTTTCGGATCAGGCCGGGTCCTGCGGATCCCGGGCCGGGCCTACGGCGCCGGTACCGGGACCCTGAGGTCGGTCGGGGGCTCCGCCGGTGCCGGGGTGTCGTGGTTGCCGTACCAGGCGACGGCCACCGCGCCCGCCACGGCCAGGGCGAAGCCCACGGCCGCGAGCCAGGCGAAGCCGGGCCGGGAGGCGTCGCCGAGCCAGAGGACGCCGATCGCGCCCGGGAGCACGGTCTCGCCGACGACCAGTGCCGCCGTGGCGCCGTTCACCGAGCCGATCTGCAGGGCCACCGTGTGCAGGTACATGCCGCCGACGCCCGCGATCACGATGGCGTACAGGGCCGGGTCGGCCAGCAGCGCCGGAGGGTCGAACGGGTCGATGCCGTCCAGGATCCGCACCCCGACGCCCAGCGCGCCGAAGCCCAGGCCCGACAGCAGGCCGGCCAGGATCGCGGCCCGGCCGCCCAGGAGGCGTACGGCGACGGTGCCGCCCAGCATGAGCAGGACGGTGACGGCGAGCAGCCACCAGTGCGTCGACCGCTCCGCGTGGTGGCCGCCCTCGTGACCCGCGGCGGTCGCCAGCAGCACCAGCGCCCCGCACACGACGCCGATGGACGCCCACTCCTTGCGGCTCAGCCGGATGCCCAGCAGCTTCACGCTCAGCACTGCGGTGATCACCAGGTTCGCGCTGATCACCGTCTGGGAGAGGAAGAGCGGGAGGAGCCTGGCGGCCAGCGCGCCCAGCCCGAAGCCCACGAAGTCCAGGATCGTGCCGACGATGAACTCCCAGGTCAGCGCGGCCTTCGCGGTGGAGGACAGGTTGGGGCCGCCGTGCTGGGTCAGGCCGGCGCCCGGCTCGGCACGGGCGGCCCGCCGGGAGCCCACGGCTTGCAGCACGGATCCCGTGCCGTAGCAGATCGACGCCGCCACAGCGGTCAGCAGGCCTATGAGCACGGGAGGCTCCGTTCGCGTCTGGCAGGTTTTGCGGTACGACTGCCAGACGTGTCTTCCGGGCCCGGGGTTGCCTCCGCCGGCCTGAGTGCAGGTCAGGACAGGCGGGCCAGGGCCTCCGGGACCTCGTCGACCGACTCGACCAGCGCGATCCGCGACTCCATCGCGCGGCCGCGGGCCAGCGACTGCAGCAGCGGCCAGGCGGGCAGGTGCTCGGTCCAGTGGCGGCGGTCGACCAGCACCATCGGGGTGGGCTCGCCGCGCGACCCGTAGTAGTTCGGCGTCGCGTTGTCGAAGATCTCCTGGAGCGTGCCCGCAGCGCCCGGGAGGAACACCACACCGGCGGTGCACCGGGCCAGCAGCCCGTCCTCGCGGGTGGCGTTGGCGAAGTACTTCGCGATGTGCCCGGCGAAGGCGTTCGGCGGCTCGTGGCCGTAGAACCAGGTCGGGATGCCGATCGAGTCGCCGCCCGCGGGCCACCGCTCCCGCACCTCGAAGGCGGCCCGTGCCCAGTCGGTGACCGACGGTTCGAAGGAGGGGGCCTTGGCCAGCAGGTCGAGTGCGAGGTCGAGGGCGCCGTCCTCGAAGGGGGCGAGGTACGCGCCGAGGTTGGCCGCCTCCATCGCGCCGGGACCGCCGCCGGTGGCCACGGTCAGCCCGGTGCGGGCCAGCGTGCGGCCGAGCCGGGCGGCGCCCGCGTAGGCCTCCCCGCCGCGGGCCATCGCGTGCCCGCCCATCACCCCGGCCACGCGGGCGCCGGCCAGGTGCTCGTCGAGGGCGTCGGAGACGGCGTCGTCGTGGACGGACCGGAGCATGGAGGAGAAGACGTCGCCGTCGGCCTTGGTCTGCTGGAACCAGGCGTACGCGAGGGCGTCGGGCGTCGCCTCGTACCCCTCGGGCAGGCCCTCGTACAGTTCGCCGGCCGTGTAGAGCAGCCCGCGGTACGGGTTGAAGGGCAGGTCGGGGACGGGCGGGAAGACCAGGGCGCCGTCGGCCCGAACCTTGGCCGCGGCGTCGGGCTCCATCGGGCAGCCGAGGAACACCGCCGAGGAGGTGTCCGCCGACAGCAGCGCGAAGGTGCGCTCCAGCAGGTTGACCGACTGGACGCGGTAGCCGCTCAGCGAGCCCCGGGCGACGACCTGGTCGAATTCGGCGAGGGTCTCGATCTCGATGTCTGCACTGGCCATCCGGCCACCCTACGGGCGGTTCCCCCTAGCGGGTGAGCGCCAGCCGCGTCAGCTCCGCCACACCCCAGACCACCGGCACGCAGAGCGCGAGGAGGGCGCCGGTCCGCAGCAGCGCAGCGGACCGCAGTACCCGGGCCGGGGTGCCGAGCTCCAGCAGCGCGGACCGGGTGGCCTCCCGCTCCTGGTACGACTCGACGGCCGCGGTCAGCAGGGTCGCGGCGGCGCACGCTCCGACCAGCGCCGCGGCGACCCGCGTGAGCGGACCCAGCGGCAGCAGGGTCAGGGGGCCGCCGGTCAGCGAGACCAGGGCACCGGCGGCGACGGCGCACAGCACCCCGAGCGGACGCCCGATCCGGCCGGCCTCCTCCTGGAGCGCCCGCCCGGCGAGCAGCCGTACGGCACCGGGCCGCACCAGCTGTACCAGCGCCCCGCAGCCGTGGGCCAGCGCGGGACCGGCCAGGGCCAGGCCGGCCGTGACCAGGACCCAGCCGGGCAGCCCGCCGGCGGTCCCGCCGCCGGCGGACGCGAGGACGGCGAGGCCGCCGGCGAAGGCGGCCACCCCCCAGGGCAGGCCTTCCTGCGGCGGGCGCGTCGTCCGGGTGTGCGGGATGAGCGCGGCCCCGGCGGCCCCGGCGAGCGGCACGACGGCGAGCAGCGTCAGTCCGGCGGCGACGGGGAACGGCTGGTCGGCCCGGAGCACCGCGGCGGCTGCTCCGTCGAACGGCAGGCCCGACAGGTCCCCCCGCAGGTGGAGGAAGAGGAGCAGCGCCAGGGTGCTGCCGAGGGTGCAGGCGATGGCGGTCGAGACGGCGGCGACGACGGTCAGCCGCACGGGGCCGAGTCCGACGGCGGAGAGCCCCTCGCGGGGCCGGGTGGCCGGGTCGGTACGGGCCACGGCCACGGCGAACTGCACGGTGAGCGCCAGCGGGACCAGGCACCACAGCAGCCGGGGCAGCTGTCCCTCGGGCCGGGCGACGGCGCAGGCCAGGATGAAGAGCAGCAGGAAGCCGGTGCCGGCGGAGGCGGCGGCCACCAGCAGCCGGCGCACCTGGACGAGGGGGCGGGAGCCCCGGGCTAGGCGGAGAGTGAGCATGCGGCGCGGCCCTCCGCATCGCCGGGGCCGGCGGCGGAGCCGGCCGTGGTGTGCGGGACGGCTCCGGCGAGGCGGCCGTCGGAGAGGGCGACGGTGCGGTCGGCCTGGGCGGCGGTCTCGGTGTCGTGGGTGGCCAGCACGACGGTGATGTCGTGGGAGCGGGCGGCCGTGGTCAGCGTGCGCAGGAGCAGGGCGCGGTCGGCGAGGTGCAGTGGGGCGGTGGGCTCGTCGGCGAAGACCACGGCGGGCTGGTTGACCAGGGCGCGGGCGAGGGCGACGCGCTGGGCCTCGGCGTGGCTGAGCGCGGCGGGCCGGCGGCGGGCGTGGCCGTCCAGGTCGAGCCGGTCGAGCCATTCGGAGGCGGCGCGCTTGGCGGCGCGGTGGGGGGTGCCGGCGATCAGCAGGGGGAGGGCGGCGTTCTCCCAGACGTTGAGTTCGGGGACGAGCCGGGGTTCGGGGCCGATCCAGCCGAAGCGGTCGCGGCGCAGGCGCTCGCGGACGAGGGCGGTCATCGTGTGGACCGGGACGCTGTTGAACCAGACCTCGCCCTCGTCGGGCCTGAGCTGTCCGGAGAGGCAGCGCAGCAGGGTGGTCTTGCCGCTGCCGCGGGGGCCGGTCACGGCGAGGATCTCGCCCTCGCGCACCCCGACCGAGACGCCGGCGAGGGCGGGGGCGCCCGCTCCTGCGGGTTCCGTCCGGGAGGACCCCCGGTGGGTGTGGTGCAGGGACCGTGCCCAGAGCACGTCGTTGTCCGGCGGGGCCACCATCACGTACACCTCGGTTCACTTCGACTGCGGATCGGACGGCCGCTCTTGCGCGTTTCCCCCGTCCGGGGGAACGAAGCAGCGGGCCGATCGGTCACTGGGCACCGTGAGGACCGTAAGCAGGGGGGACGGCCGAGTCCGGACAGCACACGGCCCGGACCCTCGCGTTCTCACTCGAACGGAGGATCCGGGCCGTGTGTCCGCATGGGTTCGTCAGGCGGGACGGGTGCCTGGACGAACCTCGGCAGGTTTCCTTACAGCTTGGTCCAGGCCTCGGTGAACACCGAACGCAGGATCTGCTCGATCTCGTCGAACTGCTGCTGCGTGGCGATCAGCGGCGGGGCCAGCTGGACGACCGGGTCACCGCGGTCGTCGGCGCGGCAGTAGAGGCCGGCGTCGTACAGCGCCTTCGAGAGGAAGCCGTAGAGCACGCGCTCGATCTCGTCGTCGTTGAAGGACTCCTTGGTGTGCTTGTCCTTCACGAGCTCGATGCCGTAGAAGTAGCCGTTGCCGCGGACGTCGCCGACGATCGGCAGGTCGTGCAGCTTCTGCAGCGTCTTCAGGAAGGCGGACTCGTTGTCCAGCACGTGCTGGTTGAGGCCTTCCTTGTCGAAGATGTCGAGGTTGGCCAGGGCCACCGCCGACGACACCGGGTGGCCGCCGAAGGTGTAGCCGTGCAGGAAGGTGTTGTCACCCTTGTAGAACGGCTCCGCGACGCGGTCCGAGACGATGCAGGCACCGATCGGGGAGTAGCCCGAGGTCATGCCCTTGGCGCAGGTGATCATGTCCGGCACGTAGCCGAACTTCTCGCAGCCGAACATCGTGCCGAGGCGGCCGAAGGCGCAGATGACCTCGTCGGAGACGAGCAGCACGTCGTACGTGTCGCAGATCTCGCGCACGCGCTGGAAGTAGCTGGGCGGCGGCGGGAAGCAGCCACCGGCGTTCTGCACCGGCTCCAGGAAGACCGCGGCGACGGTGTCGGGGCCCTCGAAGAGGATCTGCTGCTCGATCTGGTCGGCGGCCCAGCGGCCGAAGGCCTCCGGGTCGTCGCCGTGGATCGGGGCGCGGTAGATGTTGGTGTTCGGGACCTTGTGGGCGCCCGGGACCAGCGGCTCGAAGGGGGCCTTCAGGGCCGGCAGGCCGGTGATGGACAGGGCGCCCTGCGGGGTGCCGTGGTAGGCGACCGCGCGGGAGATGACCTTGTACTTGGTCGGCTTGCCCTTGAGCTTGAAGTACTGCTTGGCGAGCTTCCAGGCGGTCTCGACCGCCTCGCCGCCGCCGGTGGTGAAGAAGACCTTGTTCAGGTCGCCCGGGGCGTAGTTCGCCAGGCGCTCGGCCAGCTCGACGGCCTTGGGGTGCGCGTACGACCACACGGGGAAGAACGCGAGCTCCTGGGCCTGCTTGTAGGCGACCTCGGCCAGCTCCTTGCGGCCGTGTCCGGCGTTGACCACGAACAGTCCGGCGAGACCGTCCAGGTAGCGCTTGCCCTTGTCGTCGTAGATGTAGGCGCCCTCACCACGCACGATGGTGGGGACGGGGTTCTTCTCGTACGAGGACATGCGGGTGAAGTGCATCCACAGGTGGTCGTACGCGGTCTTGGACAGGTCCTGGGTCACGGTTATCGAGTTCCCCACATGTAGGTCTGCTTCTTCAGCTTCAGGTAGACGAAGCTTTCGGTGGACCGCACGCCGGGGAGCGTGCGGATCCGCTTGTTGATGGTTTCCAGCAGGTGGTCGTCGTCCTCGCAGACGATTTCCACCATCAGGTCGAACGAGCCGGCGGTCATCACCACGTACTCGCACTCGGCCATCGCGGTCAGCGCGTCGGCCACGGGGTCGAGGTCGCCCTCGACGTTGATGCCGACCATCGCCTGGCGCCGCAGGCCCACGGTGAGCGGGTCCGTGACGGCGACGATCTGCATCACGCCCTGGTCCAGGAGCTTCTGCACTCGCTGGCGCACGGCGGCCTCGGACAGGCCGACGGCCTTGCCGATGGCTGCGTAGGGACGGCGTCCGTCCTCCTGCAGTTGCTCGATGATCGCCAGGGATACAGCATCGACCGACGGGGACGGGTGCCGGTTCCTGGAATCTGCGCTTCGACTGACCACGACCTCACTGTGCACGAGGAGTCGACAGTTCCGCAACCCGGAATCGATGAAATTCGTTGTTCGGGCTACTGGATCTCACTGATTTCGTAGTTGGTGGCCTTCGGCTCTGTCGAAAGCGTCGCCACAGGAGCTAGGCTAGGGAACCGTCTCAACCATTGGACATGTGATCAGGAGTGTGGCTGTAGTGACCACCGAACTGCGTCGTCTGCGCAACTACATCGGCGGGGAGTTCAAGGACGCCGCCGACGGGCGGACCACCGAGGTGGTCAACCCCGCCACCGGCGAGGTCTTCGCGACGGCGCCGCTCTCGGGCCAGGCCGACGTCGACGCCGCCATGGCCGCTGCCGCTGCCGCCTTCCCGGGCTGGCGCGACACCACTCCGGCCGAGCGCCAGAAGGCCCTGCTGAAGATCGCGGACGCGATCGAGGCCCGCGCCGACGAGCTCGTCGCCGCCGAGTCCGAGAACACCGGCAAGCCGCTGGGCCTGACGGCCAGCGAGGAGCTGCCGCCGATGGTCGACCAGATCCGGTTCTTCGCGGGTGCCGCGCGCATGCTCGAGGGCCGCTCGGCCGGCGAGTACATGGACGGCATGACCTCCATCATCCGCCGCGAGCCGGTCGGCGTCTGCGCCCAGGTCGCGCCCTGGAACTACCCGATGATGATGGCCGTGTGGAAGTTCGCCCCGGCCATCGCCGCCGGCAACACCGTGGTCCTCAAGCCCTCGGACACCACCCCGGCCTCCACCATCCTGATGGCGGAGATCTTCGGCGACCTGCTGCCCAAGGGCGTCTTCAACGTCATCTGCGGTGACCGCGAGACCGGCAAGGCCATGGTCGAGCACTCCGTACCGGCGATGGCCTCCATCACCGGCTCCGTGCGCGCCGGCATGCAGGTCGCCGAGAGCGCCTCCAAGGACGTCAAGCGCGTCCACCTGGAGCTCGGCGGCAAGGCCCCGGTCGTCGTCTTCGAGGACGCCGACATCGCCAAGGCCGTCGAGGACATCGCGGTGGCGGGCTACTTCAACGCCGGCCAGGACTGCACGGCCGCGACCCGCGTGCTCGTCCACCAGTCCATCCACGACGAGTTCGTGACCGCGCTCGCCAAGCAGGCCGCCGACACCAAGACCGGCCAGCCGGACGACGAGGACGTGCTGTACGGCCCGCTGAACAACCCGAACCAGCTCAAGCAGGTCGCGGGCTTCATCGAGCGCCTCCCCGCCCACGCCAAGGTCGAGGCGGGCGGCCACCAGGTCGGCGACAAGGGCTACTTCTACGCCCCGACCGTCGTCTCGGGCCTCAAGCAGGACGACGAGATCATCCAGAACGAGGTCTTCGGCCCCGTCATCACCGTCCAGTCCTTCTCGGACGAGGCCCAGGCCCTGGAGTACGCGAACGACGTCGAGTACGCCCTCGCGTCCTCCGTGTGGACCAAGGACCACGCCCGCGCCATGCGCATGTCCAAGAACCTCGACTTCGGCTGTGTGTGGATCAACACCCACATCCCGCTCGTCGCCGAGATGCCCCACGGCGGCTACAAGAAGTCCGGCTACGGCAAGGACCTCTCCGCGTACGGCTTCGAGGACTACACGCGCATCAAGCACGTGATGACCTCGCTCGACGGCTGATCCGGACGGCCCCGCGCCGTACTGATCATCTCTGAGCCCTGAAGGGGCGGGCGGTAGACACCTTGTCTATTGC
Source organism: Streptomyces sp. NPDC101118 (assembly GCF_044759445.1). Classification (NCBI taxonomy): domain Bacteria; kingdom Bacillati; phylum Actinomycetota; class Actinomycetes; order Kitasatosporales; family Streptomycetaceae; genus Streptomyces; species Streptomyces sp. NPDC101118. Next base: position 603,471 of record NZ_JBIVZG010000001.1, read on the forward strand.
CCGCCCCTTCCGAGTGCGGCGAGTCTTGGCCCATGCCTGAACTCGGTTTCTCTCGGCGCACCGCACTGCGCGGGCTCGGCGCGACGGGCCTGCTGGCCGCCCTCACCGGCTGCGGGGTGCCCGCCGCCTACGTCGCGGAGGACCAGCGCTCCGCCGCCGACCGCTCAGCCCGCGACAAGAGCGTCAGCTTCTCCAACTGGCCGCTCTACATCGACGTCGACGAGGAGGACGAGACCCGCCGGCCCACGCTGGAGTCCTTCTCCCGGAGCACCGGGATCTCCGTGCGGTACACCGAGGAGATCAACGACAACGACGAGTTCTTCGGCAAGGTCAGCCCGGCCCTGACGAACCGCCAGGAGACCGGCCACGACCTGGTCGTCGTCAGTGACTGGATGGCCGCCCGGTTCGTACGCCTGGGCTGGGCCCAGAAGATGGACCGCACCGCCCAGCCGAACGTGGCCCGCCACCTCGACCCACAGCTGCGCTCGCCCGCCTTCGACGACGGCCGCGCCCACACCGTGCCCTGGCAGAGCGGCATCACCGGCATCGCCTACAACCGGCGTGCCCTGGGCCGGGAGCTGAAGTCCGTGTCGGACCTCTGGCACCCCGACCTCGCCGGCAAGGTGACGCTCTTCTCCGGCCTCGACGAGTCGTTCGCGCTGCTGATGCAGGGCGACGGCGTCGACACCGCCCGCTGGACCACGGGCGACTTCCACCGCGCCTGCGACCGGGTCGAGCGCATGGTCCGCAAGGGCCACATCCGCCGCTTCACCGGCAACGACTACACCTCCGACCTGAGCAAGGGCGACGTGCTGGCCTGCCAGGCCTACTCCGGCGACGCCATCCAGCTGCAGGCCGACAACCCGGACATCGAGTTCGTGGTCCCCGAGGAGGGCGGAGAGCTCTGGTCGGAGAGCCTCATCGTGCCCAACCTCGCGCCCCACAAGGCCAACGCCGAGTCCCTCGTCGACCACTACTACCGGCCGGAGGTCGCCGCCGAGCTGGCCGCGTACGTCAACTACGTCTGCCCGGTCCCGGCCGCACAGGCCGTCCTGGCGGACTCCGACGACGCGGAGACGGCGGCCCTCGCCGAGGACCCGCTGATCTTCCCGGACCCCGCGATGCGCAAGCGCCTCACCGTCGCCCGCGACATCGCCCCGGACGAGCGCCCCGAACTGGCCCGCCGCTGGAACTCCATCGTGGGCCTCTGACCGGGGCCGGCTTGCCCAGCACACTCTTGAACGTGTTCAGGAACACTCTTGAACGCGTTCAAGAGTTCGTCGTACGCTGCTGCCATGAGCGAGCGAAGCGCCCTCCTGCGGCGAATACGCGTCTGGTTGGCCATTTTCATCGTCTGCCTGGTCCTCAGCGGCGCCACCGCCTTCCCCCTCGTCACCGAACTGCGCCTGCTGGACGGGCTGGTGGAATCCGACTGGATCCACCGGGTCCGCGCCGGCCTCGAACAGGCCGACGCCGATTACCCCTTCCTCCTCTACGGCACCGACTGGCTGGCGTTCGCGCACCTGGTCATCGCCGTCGCCTTCTACGGGCCCTACCGCGACCCGGTCCGCAACGTCTGGGTCGTCGAGTTCGGGATGATCGCCTGCGTCGGCATCATCCCGCTGGCCCTCGCCTGCGGACCCGTCCGCGGGATCCCCTTCTGGTGGACCGTCATCGACATGTCCTTCGGGGTCTTCGGGATCCTTCCGCTGCTGATCGTGCACCGCATGATCAAGCGCCTGGAGGCCCTGCCGGTCACTTCCTGAAGGCAGCCAGGACTATGCCCAGGGTCACCGGGTCCGTCCGTTCGCCCTTGGCGTCCGTGGAGTTGACCGAGTAGACCAGCGTGCGGGAGAGGTCACGGGTGGCGCCCATAGCCGTGCTGTAGCCGAAGCGGCCGCCCGTCTTGCCCCAGGCCACCGTGCCGTCCGGCAGGACCAGCCGCGACATCCCCGCCGTCAGCTGGGCCGGCTTGCCCGACACGAAGTCCTTCACCTGCGGCACGGTGAACATCTCGGTCAGCTGCGGCTCCGGCACCACCTGCCCGCGGAACAGCGCCGCCGTGAACCGCTCCAGGTCCGCCGTGGTCGAGATGATGTCGCCCGCCGCCCAGCGGCTGGTGGACTCCCAGACCGTCACGTCCCGCAGCTCCGTGGAGCCGTCGGCACGCTCCACCGCCTGGTATCCGTGGTGGTGCGGCCCGTGCATCCGCGGATCGGAGCCGGGGTACGAGGTCTGGCGCAGGCCCAGGGGCTTCAGGATCCGAGCGGCCACGGCCTCCTCGTACGGACGTCCCGTCACCTCCTCGATGAGCACGCCCAGTACGGTGTAGTTGATGTTGAGGTAGTGCTGGGCAGTGCCCGGCCGGAACTCCGGCCCCTTCGCGACGGCGTTCGCGATCTGCTCCCGCGGGTCCGTGCGGTCGAACCGGGCCGCCCACTGGGCCTCGAACGCATCGCCGGGACCGTCCGCCGCCCCGATGCCGCTCGTGTGGTTCAGCAGCTGCCGGACCGTCACCGGCTCGAAGGTGCCGGGCAGCAGCCCCGGCAGGTACTCCTGCACCGGACGGTCCAGGTCCAGCCTCCGCTCCGCCGCGAGCCGGAGCACCACCGCCGCGGTGAACACCTTGGTCACCGAGCCCGCGCGGAACCGGGCGTGCGCCATGGCCCCGCGGCCCGTACGGAGGTCCGCCACCCCGGCCGCACCGGCCCAGCTCCCGCTGCTGCCCCCGACCCGGACCAGCGCGGCCGTCGCAGAACCGCTCGGCAGCCCGGCCAGCGCCGCCCGCAGCGCCGCCGCGTCCGGCGGGGTCGAGAAGACCGGAGCCTCCCGCACCGCCGTCCGGGCGGGCACCGCGGCGACCGCGGCCGGTGCGACCGGACCCGCCGCGACCCCCAGGACCAGGGCGGCGGCGAGCAGCGTGCGCGTGCGTGCGTTCATGGTGGACTCCCCGTGTGACCGGGCCCGGACCAGCCGGACCGCGTGACCGTCAGCCGTTCTCGGCGACACGGACCATCCTGCTGACCTGCGTCTTCCGGCGAATCACCTGGCAGAGCGGTCTTCAGCGGTACGACAAATCCCTCGCGCGAGCGAGGCCGCCCGCCCTCGCCTCACTCCCCGGAGGGAGTACCTGCGGCGATCAGCCCCGTCTCGTACGCGCAGATGACCGCCTGGATCCGGTCCCGCAGGCCCAGCTTGGCCAGGACGTTGCCCACGTGGGTCTTCACGGTGTGCTCGCTCACCACCAGGGCCCCGGCGATCTCGGCGTTCGACAGCCCCCGCCCCAGGTGCAGCAGCGTCTCCCGCTCGCGCGCCGTCAGCACGTCCAGCCGGGCCGCAGCACCCGCGGGCACCGACGCCGCCGGCCGGGCCGTCGCCGCCGTGTACTCCTCGATCAGCCGGCGCGCCACCGACGGCGCCAGCAGCGACTCCCCGGCCGCCACCACCCGCACCGCGTGCACCAGGTCGTCCCGCCGCACGTCCTTGAGCAGGAACCCGCTGGCCCCCGCGTGCAGCGCCTCGTACACGTACTCGTCCGAGTCGAAGGTCGTCAGCATCACCGTCCGGCACGCCGACTCGGCCGAGATCACCCGGCAGGCCTCGATCCCGTCCGTCCCCGGCATCCGCACGTCCAGCAGCGCCACGTCGGGGGAGTGCCGCCGCACCGCCGCCACGGCCGCCGCGCCGTCGCCCGCCTCGGCCACCACCTCGATGTCCTCCTGGACGTCGAGGATCATCGCGAACCCGCTGCGCACCAGCTCCTGGTCGTCCGCCACCACCACACGGATCGTCAACTACCCACCTCCCGCGGCGAGGTTACAAGCCGCACCGCCACCCTGAACCCTCCGGAGGGACCCCGTCCCACCACAGCGGTACCCCCGTGCGCCGCCGCACGCTCCCGGATCCCGATCAGACCGTGGCCGCCTCCCCCCGGTCCCTCCGCAGCGGGACCCCGCCCGTCATCCGTGACGGTGAGGGACACGCCGTCCGCCTCCCACTCCAGAGCCACCACCACCCGGGTGGCGCCCGCGTGCTTCACCACGTTCGTCAGCGCCTCCTGCACGATCCGGTACACCGTCGTGTCCACCGCCGCCGGCAGCGGCCTTGCCGTACCGCGCTCCTCGTACACCACGTCCAGGCCCCCGAGCCGCACCCGCTCCAGCAGCCCGGGCAGCACCCCCACCCCCGGCTGCGGCGCCCGCGGCGCGGGCACCGTGGCCCCGGCGCCCTCATCGCGCAGCACGCCCAGCATCCGCCGCAGCTGCGCCATCGCGTCCCGGCCGGTCTCCGCGATCGCGTCGAACGCCGCCTCCGCCCGCTCCGGGGCCCGCCGCACCGCCACCGGACCGGCCTCCGCCTGCACGATCATGATGCTGACGGCGTGCGACAGGATGTCGTGCATCTCCCGCGCGATCCGGGCGCGTTCCCGGGCGGCGGCCTGCTCCGCCTCGATCCGGTTCGCCCGCTCCAGCTGGGCGGCCCGCTCCTCGACCGCCGCCGTGTAGGCGTGCCGGGTGAACTGCAGGCGCCCCAGGACGTACGCGGCCGCCGCGCAGAACCCGGTGAAGAACAGCTCGCGCGCCGTCCCGGTGTTCCAGTACACCGACAGCGCCAGCACCACCACGGTGATGCCGCCCACCGCCGCCCGCACCCGCGCCGCGCACTGCAGCGCCACCGTGTAGAAGGCGATCAGGCCCGCGTACGGCAGCGGCTGGCCGGGACCGTCGAGCGCGAGCCGGTAGACCCCGCCCACCGCGAGCACCGCGACCAGCACCGCCACCGGCCACCGCCGCCGCCACACCAGCGGCACCACCCCGAGCGACGTCAGGGCGTACGCACCCCAGGTCACCGGCGGCAGCCCGGCCTCCCGAGGCAGCACGAACGGCATCGTCACCGCCAGCTGCACCAGCACCGTCAGCCCCAGGTCCAGCCCCCAGGGCCGCTCCCGCCCCACCCGCCGGAACCCCGCCAGCCGGAACCCCGCCAGCCGGAACCCCGCCCGGAGGACCCCGACCCGCCGGACCCCCTCCCGGCAGCGCGCGCCGCCGGGTATCACCGCGGCAGCCCGACGGCCCCGGCCGCCGCCCGCACCTCGACCAGCGCGGCCACCCGGTTCGTGGTCACCGAGTCCACGCCCATGTCGATCAGCTTCCGCATCGTCCGCTTCGTGTCGGCCGTCCAGGCGGACACCAGGAACCCGTCCGCGTGCAGCGCCTCCACCAGATCCCGGCTGAGCACCCCGAAGCGGTAGTTCAGCCAGCGCGGCGCCACCGCCTCCACCAGCGACCGGCTCGGTGGGCACACCGAGGTCCAGGTCATCGCGATCTCCGCGCCCGGATCGGCGGCCCGCACGGCCAGCATCGTGGTGGCCCCGGCGCAGTAGTACACGCGCTCGCGCGCCCCGCACTCCCGCACCACGCCCACCACCTCGCGCACCGTCCCGGCCATCGCGCCCGGCAGGTCGATCATCACCCGCGCCGGCCCGGTCGCCTCCAGCGCCTCCCGCAGGGTCGGCACCCCGCCGTCCGACAGCTCGTGCACCTCGGCCGCGGTCAGCGACACCACCGGACGGGCGTCGCTCCACAGCCGCCGGAACGACTCGTCGTGCAGCAGCACCGGCACCCCGTCGCTGGTCAGCCGGACGTCGATCTCCACCGCGTCCGCGCCCCGCGCCACGGCGGAGCGCAGCGAGGCCAGCGTGTTCTCGCGGACGAGGTACGGGTCGCCGCGGTGGCCGACGGCGTGGACGGTGCGGGAGGCGGGATACGCGACGGGGGCGTGGTCGGTGCGCATGCGCCCCATTCTCGGCCCAGGTCAGCGGGCCAGCCAGGCGTTCGTGTACGTGTCGATCTCCTCGGCCAGCCGCGCCTTGCCCGCCGGGTCCAGGAAGGAGGCCTCGACGGCGTTCTTCGCGAGGGCGGCGAGCCCCTTCTCGTCCAGCTCCAGCAGGCGCGCGGCCACCGCGTACTCGTTGTTGAGGTCGGTGCCGAACATCGGCGGGTCGTCGCTGTTGATGGTGACCAGCACGCCGGCCTTGACCATCTCCTTCACCGGGTGCCGGTCCAGGTCGGTGACCGCGCGGGTGGCGATGTTCGAGGTCGGGCAGACCTCCAGCGCGATCCGGTGCTCGGCCAGGTACGCGAGCAGCTCCGGGTCCATCGGGGCGCTCGTGCCGTGGCCGATCCGTTCGGCACCCAGGACGCGCAGGGCGTCCCAGATGGTCTCCGGGCCCGTGGTCTCGCCCGCGTGCGGCACGCTGTGCAGTCCGGCGGCGATGGCCCGGTCGAAGTACGGCTTGAACTGCGGGCGCGGGACGCCGATCTCGGGGCCGCCGAGGCCGAACGAGACCAGGCCCTCAGGGCGCAGGTCGACGGCGAGCCGCGCGGTCTCCTCGGCCGCCTCCAGCCCGGCCTCGCCGGGGATGTCGAAGCACCAGCGCAGGACGACGCCGAGCTCGGCCTCGGCAGCCTTCCGCGCGTCCTCGATGGCGTCCATGAAGGCGCGCTCGTCGATGCCGCGGCGGGTGGAGCTGTACGGCGTGATGGTCAGCTCGGCGTACCGGATGTTCTGGCGGGCCATGTCGCGGGCGACCTCGTAGGTCAGCAGCCGGACGTCCTCCGGGGTGCGGATGAGGTCGACGACCGAGAGGTAGACCTCGATGAAGTGCGCGAAGTCGGTGAAGGTGAAGTAGTCCGCCAGCGCCTCGGGGTCCGTCGGCACCTTCGAGTCGGGGTGCCGCGCGGCCAGTTCGGCCACGATGCGCGGGGAGGCGGACCCGACGTGGTGCACGTGGAGTTCCGCCTTCGGCAGCCCAGCGATGAAGGAGTGGAGATCGGGCACGGGGTCCTCCGGGGTGACGGCGGTGCGGGCAGGTCGCCCTCATCGTAGGCAGGCCGTCGGGGTGTCAGGGGCAGCGCTTAGCATGGCCGTACGAGAATGGGGGGCGCCGAAATGTCCGAAGAGAACCCGGGAGCGGGGGCGCGGGATCCGTGGGCGCCGCCGGAGAGCCCGAGCGTGCCGCTGGAGAAGAAGCCCGCGGCGGAGCCGCCGCGGCAGGGGGTCCACGACCAGCCGACCATGGCCGGGGGCCTGCCGGGTGCCGGGCAGACCCCGGCGTACGGCCAGCCGCCGGTGCCGGGTCCCGGCACGCCGGCCTACGCCCAGCCGGCCGTACCGGCGTACGGGGCACCGGGGCCGGAGCAGGGTTACGGCTACCCCGGCGGCCCGGCGCAGCAGTACCCCGGGTACGCGGGCCACCCTGGTTACCCCGGCTACCCCGGATACCCGGGCTACGGCCAGGGCTGGGGCGGCCCCCAGCTGAGGAACGGCTTCGGTGTGACGGCGCTGGTGCTGGGCATCCTCGCGGTCGTGCTCTTCTGCGCCAGCATCTTCGCGGTGCTCATCGGCGTCGCGGCGGTGGTCTTCGGGGTGCTCGGCCGGTCCCGCGCCAAGCGGGGCGAGGCCGACAACGCGGGCCAGGCGCTGGCCGGCATCATCCTCGGGGCCGTGGGCATCGTGCTCGGCGCGGTGATGTTCGGGCTGATCATCGCGGGCGCAATATTCGACCGCGAGGGCGGCAGCAGCGAGTACGACTACGACGAGGACCCGCCGGCGTTCTCGACCAGCCTGGTCGTCGAGCGCTAGCCGGACCGGGTCCCGTCCGGGACGGGACCCGGCTCCCCGGCCGGTACGCCGCCCGGGGAGCCGGCACTCCGGCAGGGGCCGTCCGGCTCAGTCGTGCGCGAGCCAGGGCCAGGCGCCCCGGAGGCCGGCCTCCAGCAGGGGCACCATGCGGAAGGCCGCGTCGGTGAGCCCGCCGAAGGTGTGGCGGGTCGGCAGGTCCGCGGGCACGTGGCCGACCCGGTGGCCCCCCAGGTTCCACGTGTAGACGGGGACGCGCGAGGGGACCCGGGAGGCCGGGTGGCCCAGACGGCTGTGCGGGGCGGCCTGCTCGTCGGTGATGATCAGGACCCGGTCGTGCCGCTCGTAGTGCTTGACCACGGCCGCGATCGTCTCGGTGCCGCCGAGTTCCCGGAACCGCTCCAGGATCCGGAGCACACCCTCGCCCGGCTCGTACCGCACCCGGTGGCTGTACGACCCGAACTGCACCAGGTCCGCCGCCTCGGCCCGCAGCGCCAGCGCGGTGCCGAACACGGCGGCCGCGTCGGCCCGGTTCAGCTGCGAGCGCTCCGACAGCGGCTCCCACATCGACCCGGAGCGGTCCACCAGCACCAGCGTCCGGCCCGGCAGGGCCGGTACGTTCGCCAGCGAGTGGCCCAGCGCCCGCTCCAGCGGCTCCGCCCAGCGCGCCGAGGGCGCGTGGCGGTGCGCGGCCAGGTAGCGGAAGGGGAACTGCCGCGAGGCGGCGACCACCTCCGGGTCCGCGATCTTCTCGGCCACCAGCGCGGCCACCTCGTCGGAGACGCCCGCCCCGTCGAAGTTGCGCAGGTTCCGCACCAGAGCCATCGGGCCCATGGACGGGATGACCGCCTCCCAGGCGGCGGCGTCCAGCGGACCCTGGAGCCAGCCGGCCAGCGCCTCCCAGGTCAGCCCGGCCCGCGCCAGCCGTTCGGCGCCGCCTGCACCCGTGACGGCCGGCCGCCGCTCCGCCACCGGGAGCGCCATCAGCTCGCGGTGTGCGCCGAGCACCGGCACCGAGGCGGGCGGGACGGCCCGCGCGGGATGGTGCCGGCGGTCCAGGGCGTGCCGGAACAGGTCGCCCTGCCAGGGCTTGGCCGGATCGGGCGTGGCGTGCGTGAGGTTGAGGACGTCGCCGAAGCGGAACTCCTGCGCGGCGGTGTCGTACTTGAGCAGGGACCGCCCGTGGTACAGCCGCCGCACGGCGTCGGCGACGCCGCGCTTCACGGGCTGGGGCAGGGCCCGCCCGTACGTGGCCGTCCAGTGGGCCAGCAGCGCGCCGGGCTCGTCGGCCCGCTGGAGCACGGAGTCGACGACGCCCCGGTTGGAGGGGCCCCCGGTGGCTCCGGCGTCGAGGCGGGCCTTCACGTAGGCGGCCGCGCCGACGAGGGACGCCCTGCGCATGTGGGCCGTGCCGCGCAGCCAGGCGAGCAGCCCGGCCGTCCACTCCGGGTCCTCGACGGCGAGCTGCCGGACGAGGAGGGTGTAGCGGTGCTCGCGGGCGGCGGCGGTCTCGGCGGTGGTCTCCTCACCCGCGAAGAGGGCGACGGCGAGGACGAACAGCTCGGACCGCGGGTCGCGGACGTACCCCTTGCCGCCCTGGTCGGTGTAGGCCCCCCGCCACATGCCGCCGCCCTCCCTCAGCAGGGCGGGCATCCGGGCGGCCGCCGCCACGGACGGCGACACGAGCATGGTGGACCAGGTCTTGGACTCGCGGCGGTGGAAGCGAGGCAGGCGAATCCCCCCGGATTCAGTCTCGGCGAAGGCGGAGCCGGGCCCGGCGGGCGGATGGAACCGGCCGCCGGGCCGTGGGCCGCGCACGGCGGCCTCCCGAGATCGGAAAGGGGCGGCGGCGTCACTTGTGTCAGAAAAGGAAGTAACCGCAGCCCGCGCACCGGGAGGCGCGTGGCAACGACGCGGAGCCTAGGCGGGCCCCCGCACCGCCGCCACCGAATTAGGGGCCCCGGCCTGCCCCGCCCGCCGGACGGCATCCGCCGTCCGGCTCCTGCGAGGCCGTGCCGGGCGCCGTTCCCGCGCGCCCCGCGCGTCCGCCGGCAGCCGTGCCCCCGCCCGCCGCTACTCGCCCGCCCGCAGCCGCTCCCGGGCGTCCATCAGGGCGAACCCCAGCAGGTTCAGCCCGCGCCACCGCTCCGGCACCAGCGCGTCCGGCGAGTCGGCGGCCAGCCCGATGCCCCAGATCCGGTCCAGCGGGCTCGCCTCCACCAGCACCCGCTCGCCCGTCCCCAGGAGGAAGGAGCGCAGGGCCGGGTCGGAGCCGAACTTGTGCACGCTGCCCTCGACCACGATGGCGTACCGCTCGCGCTCCCACACCGCGTCGTCGAACCCGCGCACCAGCCGCCCGGCCTTCTTGGCCTCGGCAGGTGTCGGCGCGGCCAGGGCGACGGCCAGTGCCTCCTCGTCCCCGAAGAGCCGCGCCTTGCCGGCCATCATCCAGTGCTCCGCCGTGGCGTACTCGACGTCACCCACGGTGAACGGCGAGGGCCACCACTGTGAGAGACAGCTCGGCCCGAGCGTCCCGTCGGCCCGCGGCCGGTGCCCCCAGAAGGGCAGGTACTTCACTCGCTCACCCCGGTTGACCTGCCCGATCAACTTGTCGATCTTCTCCATGCACGCGAGTCTGGCAGTCGCCACTGACACTTCGTACGGGATTTCTCCTCCCAAGCGACACATGGTCGACCGATTCCGTCGCGTAACCAAAAGGCAACAACGGAATCACTTGTTGGAGGAGAAGGCCTCTGTCAGGATCGGCACTCAATTCGAGCTGGAGCTACGGAGAGCGTGATGGGCAACCGCTTCCAGGTTAAGGACCGCTTCGCGGACGGCGCACAATTCATCGACGGAAAGCTGAGGACCGGGACCTCCGGACAATCACACACCGTGGTGAACCCGGCCACCGGCGAGGAGGTCCTCACCTACGCCCTCGCCTCCACCGTCGACGTGGACGAGGCCGTGGCCGCCGCCAAGGCCGCCTTCCCGGGCTGGGCCGCCGCCACCCCCGGCGAGCGCTCCGACGCCCTGCACCGCCTCGCCACGGTCCTCGCCGAGCAGGCCGGGGACTTCGCTTACGCCGAGTCCCTGCAGTGCGGCAAGCCGCTCAAGCTCACCACCGAGTTCGACGTGCCGGGCACGATCGACAACACCGCCTTCTTCGCAGGCGCCGCCCGTCACCTCCAGGGCCAGGCCGCCGGCGAGTACTCCGGTGACCACACCTCGTACGTACGCCGGGAGCCGATCGGCGTGGTCGGCTCCATCGCCCCCTGGAACTACCCGCTCCAGATGGCCGCCTGGAAGATCCTCCCGGCCGTCGCCGCGGGCAACACGATCGTCCTCAAGCCGGCCGAGCTGACGCCCCTGACCTCCCTGATGTTCGCCCAGGCGGCGAAGGAGGCGGGCATCCCCGACGGCGTGATCAACATCGTCACGGGCGCCGGCCGCGAGGCGGGCGAGCACCTCGTGGGCCACCCCGACGTGGCCATGACCTCCTTCACCGGCTCCACGGCGGTCGGCAAGCGGGTCGCCGAGATCGCCACCGCCACCGTCAAGCGGCTCCACCTGGAGCTCGGCGGCAAGGCCCCCTTCGTGGTCTTCGACGACGCCGACCTGGAGGCCGCCGCCAACGGCGCGGTCGCCGCCTCCCTCATCAACACCGGCCAGGACTGCACCGCCGCCACCCGCGCGTACGTCCAGCGCCCCGTCTACGACGCCTTCGTCGCCCGCGTCGCGGAGCTGATGGCGTCCGTACGCGTCGGCGACCCGTTCGCCCCCGGCACCGACCTCGGCCCGCTGGTCTCCCACGTCCAGCGCGACCGGGTCGCCGCCTTCGTCGAGCGCGCCCGCGGGTACGCCACCGTCGTCACCGGCGGCGAGGCGCCCGGAGGGGACCTCGCGGACGGCGCGTACTATCTGCCCACGCTGATCGCGGACGCGGCCCAGGACAGCGAGGTCGTCCAGTCCGAGATCTTCGGGCCGGTCCTCGCGGTGCTGCCCTTCGACACCGACGACGAGGGCATCGAGCTCGCCAACGACACCCCGTACGGGCTCGCCGCCTCCGCCTGGAGCCGCGACGTGTACCGGGCCAACCGCGCCACCCGCGAGATCAAGGCGGGCTGCGTCTGGGTCAACGACCACATCCCGATCATCAGCGAGATGCCGCACGGCGGCTACAAGGCCAGCGGCTACGGAAAGGACATGTCGGCGTACTCCTTCGAGGAGTACACGCAGGTCAAGCACGTGATGTACGACAACACCGGGGTGCCGCGCAAGGACTGGCACCGCACGATCTTCGGGGACCGATAAACAGCGCTCCGCCCGACCAGCGGAACACGACACATTGGAAAGGGCCCAGCGCATGGAGCACCACGAGCCCGAGCTCTCCTCGGCGGAAGTCGCGGCGATGCGACGCAGCCTCACCAGCGGGCGCGGCGCCCTGACGCGCCGCTCGCTGCTGCGCGCGTCGGGGATCGGCGCACTGACTCTGGGCGGCCTCGGCACCCTGAGCGCGTGCGGCATCCCGCCGGCCAAGCGGAACGACGGCTCCGCCCCCGCCGACGACGACCATTCGGCCCAGGAGAAGGTGATCAACTTCTCCAACTGGACCGAGTACATGGACACCAGCGAGGACGAGAAGCACCGGCCGACCCTGGAGGAGTTCACCAAACGCACCGGGATCAAGGTCAAGTACACCGAGGACATCAACGACAACGTCGAGTTCTTCGGGAAGATCAGGCCGCAGCTCGCCGCGGGCCAGGAGACCGGCCGCGACCTCATCGTCGTCACCGACTGGCTGGCCGCGCGCATGATCAAGCTCGGCTGGGTGCAGCAGCTCGACCCGGCCCACCTGCCGCACGCCTTCGCCAACCTGTCGCAGCAGTTCCGGATGCCCGACTGGGACCCGGGCCGCGCCTTCTCCTACCCGTGGACCGGCATCTCGACGGTCATCGCGTACAACACGAAGGCCACCGGCGGGAAGAAGGTCGACTCCGTCACGCAGATGCTCGACGACCCGACCCTGAAGGGCCGCGTCGGCTTCCTGACGGAGATGCGCGACACCGTCGGCATGACCCTGCTCGACATGGGCAAGGACCCCGCCACCTTCACCACCCCGGACTACGACGCCGCGATCGCCCGCCTGCAGAAGGGCGTCGACAAGAAGCAGATCCGCCGCTTCACCGGCAACGACTACACCTCGGACCTGGACAAGGGCGACCTCGCCGCCTGTCTGGCCTGGGCCGGCGACATCATCCAGCTCCAGGCCGACAACCCGGACATCCAGTACGCCATCCCGGCCGCCGGCTACATGACCTCCACGGACAACCTGCTGGTCCCGGCCAAGGCACGGCACAAGACCAACGCCGAGCGGCTCATCGACTACTACTACGAGCCCCCGGTCGCCGCCCAGCTCGCCGCGTACATCAACTACGTCTGCCCGGTCGAGGGCGTCAAGCCCGAGCTTGCCAAGATCGACCCCGCGCTGGCCGACAACCCCCTGATCATCCCGGACAAGGCCATGGCCGCGAAGTCCCACGCGTTCCGTTCCCTCACCGTCGCCGAGGAGCGGGACTACGAGGAGAAGTTCGCCAAGCTCATCGGTGCCTGAGCCCGCCCCCCTTTCCGAATTCCACACCACGGGACCGCGACCCATGACTGAAAAGACCGCGGGCGGCGACGTCCGCCTCACCGGGATCAGCAAGCACTACGGCTCCTTCACCGCCGTGCACCCGCTCGACCTGACCATCCCCCAGGGCTCCTTCTTCGCCCTGCTGGGCGCCTCCGGCTGCGGCAAGACCACCACGCTGCGCATGATCGCCGGCCTGGAGGACCCGTCCACCGGCACGGTCCACCTCGGCGACCGCGACGTCACCGGCCTGGCGCCGTACAAGCGGCCGGTGAACACGGTGTTCCAGAGCTACGCGCTCTTCCCGCACATGGACATCTTCGAGAACATCGCCTTCGGACTGCGCCGCCGCGGCATCAAGTCGGTGAAGAAGCAGGTGGACGACATGATCGAGCTCGTCCAGCTCGGCGAGCACGCCCGCAAGAAGCCGCACCAGCTCTCCGGCGGCCAGCAGCAGCGCGTCGCCGTCGCCCGCGCCCTGATCAACCACCCGCAGGTGCTCCTCCTCGACGAGCCCCTCGGCGCCCTCGACCTCAAGCTGCGCCGCCAGATGCAGCTGGAGCTCAAGCGCATCCAGACCGAGGTCGGCATCACCTTCGTGCACGTCACCCACGACCAGGAGGAGGCCATGACCATGGCCGACACGGTCGCGGTGATGAACGGCGGCCGGGTCGAGCAGCTCGGCGCCCCCGCGGAGCTGTACGAGAACCCGCGCACCACCTTCGTGGCCAACTTCCTCGGCACCTCGAACCTGATCGAGACCTCGGTGGAGGAGGCCGGCTCCGGCGACGTGGTCGTCTCCGCGGCCGGCGGCAAGCTTCGCCTGCCGGCGGAGCGGTGTTCCACGACCCCCCGTGCCGGCGGACAGCTGCTGGTCGGCGTCCGCCCCGAGAAGATCTCCCTGGTCCCGGCGGACGAGGAGCACACCGTCCCCGACGGCCGCAACAAGGTGACCGGCCGGATCGTGAACTCCTCCTTCATCGGCGTCTCGACCCAGTTCGTCATCGACAGCCCGGTCTGCCCGGAGCTGGAGGTGTACGTCCAGAACATCGAGCGGGACGCGCGCCTGACCCCCGGCACCGAGGTCGTCCTCCACTGGAACCCGGCGCACACCTTCGGCCTCGATGCCTCCCAGGACATCGACGCGGGCGTCGAGACGGTCGGGGAGAGCGCATGACGACCGCCACCGAAGCGCCCCCCGCCCCGCCGCAGGCGGAGCCGCCGGTCCACAGGCCCTCCGTACGGCGCAAGCTGGTCCCGTACTGGCTGCTGCTCCCCGGCATCCTGTGGCTGCTGGTCTTCTTCGTCCTGCCGATGGTCTACCAGGCCTCGACCTCCGTGCAGACCGGCTCCCTGGAGCAGGGCTTCGAGGTCACCTGGCACTTCCAGACCTACTGGGACGCCTTCACCGAGTACCTCCCGCAGTTCCTGCGCTCGCTGCTGTACGCCGGCACCGCGACCGTGCTGTGCCTGCTGCTCGGCTACCCGCTCGCGTACCTGATCGCCTTCCGGGCCGGCCGCTGGCGCAACCTGCTGCTGATCCTGGTGATCGCGCCGTTCTTCACCAGCTTCCTGATCCGCACGCTCGCCTGGAAGACGATCCTCGCGGACGACAGCGTCGTGGTGGACGTGCTCAACACCCTGCACGTCCTGGACGTCACCAGCTGGCTGGGCATGACCGAGGGCGACCGCGTACTGGCCACGCCCCTGGCGGTGGTCTGCGGTCTGACGTACAACTTCCTGCCCTTCATGATCCTGCCGCTCTACACCTCGCTGGAGCGCATCGACACCCGCCTGCACGAGGCGGCCGGCGACCTGTACGCCACCCCGGCCACCACCTTCCGCAAGGTGACCTTCCCGCTGTCGATGCCGGGCGTGGTCTCGGGCACGCTGCTCACCTTCATCCCGGCGAGCGGCGACTACGTCAACGCCGAGCTGCTCGGCTCGACGGACACCCGCATGATCGGCAACGTCATCCAGTCGCAGTACCTGCGGATCCTGGACTACCCCACGGCGGCCGCGCTGTCGTTCATCCTGATGGCCATCGTGCTGATCATGGTCACCGTCTACATCCGCCGCGCCGGAACGGAGGACCTGGTCTGATGCAGTGGCTCCGACGCAACTTCGTCGTCATCGCCGGCCTCGGCACGCTCGCGTACCTGATCCTGCCGAACGTCGTGGTGACGGTCTTCTCCTTCAACAACCCCGCCGGGCGGTTCAACTACGCCTGGCAGGAGTTCTCCCTGGAGGCCTGGAAGGACCCGTGCGGCGTCGCCGACATGTGCGGCTCCCTCTCCCTGTCCCTCCAGATCGCCCTCTGGTCGACCATCGGCGCGACCGTCCTGGGCACGATGATCGCCTTCGCCCTGGTCAGGTACCGCTTCCGGGCGCGCGGCGCGGTCAACTCGCTGATCTTCCTGCCGATGGCGATGCCCGAGATCGTGATGGCGGCCTCGCTGCTCGCCCTCTTCCTCAACATGGGCATCGAGCTGGGCTTCTGGACCATCCTGATCGCCCACATCATGTTCTGCCTCAGCTTCGTCGTGGCCGCCGTCAAGGCGCGCGTGCTCTCGATGGACCCGAGGCTGGAGGAGGCCGCCCGGGACCTCTACGCGAGCCCGGTGCAGACCTTCCTCCGGGTCACCCTCCCGATCGCCGCCCCCGGCATCGCGGCCGGTGCCCTGCTCTCCTTCGCCCTGTCGTTCGACGACTTCATCATCACGAACTTCAACTCGGGCAACACGGTCACCTTCCCCATGTTCGTGTGGGGATCGGCCCAGCGCGGCACGCCCGTGCAGATCAACGTCATCGGTACGGCGATGTTCGTCATCGCGGTGCTGGTGGTGCTCGCCGGCCAGACGGTCAGCAGCCGGCGCAGGAAACAGGCGCAGAACTGAGCACGGGACTCAGCGCGCAGAACCAAGCAGTTCCGTAAGGAGTTGGAAGACATGGCCCCAGTCGCCATGCGTACCGTTGCACAATCCCTTTCCGACGCACTGCCGGTCTCGTACTGGCTGGACGACCCCGGCAGGCCCGCCCCGCAGCCGGCCCTCACCGGCGACGAGCACTGCGACCTGCTCGTCATCGGCGGCGGCTACACCGGTCTGTGGACCGCGCTCCTGGCCAAGGAGCGCGACCCCGGGCGGGACGTCGTACTGATCGAGAGCAAGGAGGCGGGCTGGGCCGCCTCCGGCCGGAACGGCGGCTTCTGCGCCGCCTCCCTCACGCACGGCCTGGCCAACGGCATCGCCCGCTGGCCCGAGGAACTGCCGAGGCTGGAGGAGCTGGGCGCGCGCAACCTCGACGCCATCGAGGCGGCCGTCGCCCGCTACGGCATCGAGTGCGACTTCGAGCGCACCGGCGAGATCGACGTGGCCACGGAGCCGCACCAGGTGGAGGAGCTCAAGGAGCTGCACGCCGAGGCCGAGCGCTTGGGCCTGGGCGACGGCTCGGTCTTCCTCGACCAGGACGAGGTACGCGCCGAGGTCGACTCGCCCACCTTCCTCGGCGGGGTGTGGGACCGCGACGGCGTCGCCATGCTGCACCCCGCCAAGCTCGCGTGGGGCCTCAAGGAGGCCTGCCTCGGGCTCGGCGTACGCATCTACGAGAACACCCGCGGCCTGGAGCTCACCTCCTCGGGCGCCGGGATGGCCGTCCGCACCCCGTACGGCCGGGTGCAGGCCCGCCGGGTGGCGCTCGGCACCAACATCTTCCCGTCGCTGGTCAAGCGCATCCGCCCGTACACCGTCCCGGTCTACGACTACGCGCTGATGACCGAGCCGCTCACGCCCGAGCAGCTCGCGGCCGTCGGCTGGAAGAACCGGCAGGGCCTGGGCGACAGCGCCAACCAGTTCCACTACTTCCGGATCACCGCCGACAACCGGATCCTCTGGGGCGGCTACGACGCCATCTATCCCTACGGCGGCAAGCTCGACTCCGAGTACGACCACCGGCCGGAGACCTACCTCAAGCTGGCCGGGCACTTCTTCACCTGCTTCCCGCAGCTGGAGGGGATCCGCTTCAGCCACGCCTGGGGCGGCGCCATCGACACCTGCTCCCGCTTCTCCGCCTTCTTCGGCAAGGCGTACTCCGGCAAGGTCGCCTACGCCGCCGGCTACACCGGCCTCGGCGTCGGCTCCACGCGCTTCGGCGCGGACGTGATGCTGGACCTGCTGGCGGGGGAGCGGACCGAGCGGACCGAGCTGAAGATGGTCCGTACGAAGCCGATGCCCTTCCCGCCCGAGCCGTTCAAGTGGACCGGCATCGCGCTGACCAAGTGGTCGCTGGCCCGGGCCGACGAGCGCAGCGGACACCGGAACCTCTGGCTGAAGACGCTGGACCGCTTCGGCCTCGGCTTCGACAGCTGATCCCATGATCGACGGTTGTGGGGCCCCCGGGCCCCGGGGGGCCCCCACCAGATACGGGCGGGACCCCCGCACCACCGGGCGCCGGGCCCACCCCCCGCCGCGGGGGGGCCCCCCGCCCGCACCCCCGGGGAGGCGG